>JABCPR020000037.1 GCA_013332965.2 Candidatus Saccharimonadota bacterium
AAAGATCAAGAAGGAGATTAGTGTTCTTAAAAAAGACAGTCTAGCTCTAGAAAAGCAACGCGACGACCTCTCTAAATTCAAAAGAATTGACGGAATTGGCGGGATCACATTATTCCAGAATAGAGTTATTGGATCCGGCCGAACCTTAAGTCTTGACTCTGAAATCTCTGCAAAAGTTGAAACCAGTGGTCAAGTATCCTACTCCGTAGAGAGTAGTGGTGGCGGATCTCGACCTACTCTAACTAGAATCGTACTTGGCGCAGCGGTCGCAGGTCCCTTAGGCGCTGTCGTTGGTGGTGCAGCACAAAAGAAAAAGAAGATTAAATCTACGACTGTTCAGCATGACGATCGCACACTTAGAATTATTATATCCAGCGACGAGGGAATTATTGATACCAACATTAATCCAGCTTTAGAATCTCGTGCAAGAGAATTTGCTCGCAATGTCTTAAACGCAAAAACGGATTATCCTAAACTAAAAAAGGAAATAGAGAAAGAAAAGAAAAGACTAGACAAAGAGATAGAAGATTTAAGAACTAGTAATCCGATAGATAAAAAAGAAAAAGAGCTAGAATCTTTATTAGCTGAAATGAGTGATGATGATAGGCGTACTCTTAAAAAGATAGAAAAGGAAACAAAGCTGTATTTCTTTGTAAGTATATTATCTCTAGTTTCATTTTGGTTTCCGATTGGCCCTACTATTCTCTCCATACTTTCCGTTATTGAATCCAAGAAGAATCAGAAATATGGTTTATATGAGAAAAGAATAAAATTAACAAAGAGGCTAGGTATTATCGGTTCCATCCTGAGTGCCATAACTTTTTTGGCTATAGTTTTATATAATCCAAATAAAAATTTTGACATCAATGGGCAGAAGGTTGAGCTTGTTTGTAAAAATAATGTCTGTACTAGTTTAGATAATTACGGAGATAAAAATGCAACTAGATTACTAGCAGAAATTGGCGTTCGAAAAATCGACAAAATAGAAAAATCAACTAGCAATGTGATTGCAAATGTCTATGATAATAGCACCTCAGAGGAAGGAGTAAAGGTTTTTATTCGATATGCGGACTCCAATTTTAGCAAAGTTACCAAAATCGCAAGTAGTGAGGCAGGGGCAGTCGTATATTATTCTAGTGATAAAGCCGCACAGATCGTACCTTTTCCATCGTTAGATAAAATCACTGAAGAAAAAGCAAAAGCTGAAGAAGAAAGAAGAAAAGCGGCTGAAGAGGAAGCAAAACGACAGGCTGCGGAAGAAGCCAGACTGAAAGCTGAAAGAGAGGCTAAGGCTGCTGAGGATGCCAGGTATCCATCTGAAGTTGGTACCCGTGAGGTGTGTGGCCAGGCCTTTCATAAAATGTATCCATATCGCGGCTCAAAAGTACATTCAATCCTCGGCGTTCACGTCATTGGCAGAAGCGGCACAAATAAGATGGTTTATAAAGTTGATGTTACCGTTCAAAACGCTTTCGGCGCAGAGTATGGCGCTGTCATGGAATGTGTAGTCTCTAGGGATGCTGGTTCAAATATAATTAGAGTAGATAGTCTAATCTTATATTAAATCAAACGCCGTCCATCGATGCGGTGGACGGTAATGCTGTTGACCCAATTAAGCGCAGAAACGAAGATATATTGAAATTAGCAATCGAAATCTTAAATCAAATTTAAAACACAAAAAAGAGCCATCCGGCTCAAATTCATAAAATGGTGATCTCTGCGGGAGTCGAACCCGCGTTGACGGGATGAAAACCCGTTGTACTAACCGTTATACTAAGAGACCATACAAAGATTGTAATAATCCTATTCTAACAGAAATTTAATTTTTTTCAATAACAGAATTAAAAAAAATGCAGGGAAAATCAGAAAAACCAGTCCAGATGCCCCAAGAGAAAAGACAATCCTTAATGATATTCCCGCGGCTCTATCCCCTCTTTGTCGCGATTCTATCCCTCTTTGCAACTAAGCGCGCTTTTCAGCTCGTAGTCCTTCTCCCCAAACGGCTGCTTAGGCTTAATAATTACATATGATCCATTAGTATCACAACTAAACTTCTCGTGCTCGAAATATTTTTTCATGTCCTTATTGTTTCGCTCACTATAGTCAAGTAATTTCCTTAATTTTACCGGCGAAAATCCCATCTGTGTGTATTTCTCAAAATACTGCCCAAGATCCTTCTCGTTTTCATCCGCCACGTGATCTCTAATAAACCGCTTATAAAAATCATTTTCATAGTAATCGCGCGCCAGCTCTCCGAATTTCTGTTCCGCCAGCTTGCTACTTGTTATATTTTTACGCACAAACAGCGCCGCAACTACAACAATCACGCAAGTAATTACAATTAATAAGCTAATAATTCTCATTAATTTTACATTTCGATTGCCACATCTCATAGCTGAATTATACCATAACAATTTTATATTTTTCTCCCGTCATTATATAATATGACTATGCAAAAATTTTCTTCTGAAGCAGAGATGATTGATTTTGGCGAAAAGCTCGCCAAGACTCTTAGTTTTCCTGCTGTCATTGAACTAGTTGGCGACGTCGGTGCCGGCAAAACCACTATCACAAAAGGTCTTGCCAAGGGTTTTGGCATTGAAGAAGAAATCACTTCGCCAACTTTCACTCTGTCAAAACATTATTATTTTACTCATGATGGCAAGAATCGATCTCTCGTACACTATGATTTTTATCGCCTTCAAGATCCGGGTATTATGTCCGAGGATCTACTTGAGAACATATCAGACCAGAATACGATTACCGTGATTGAATGGGGGGATTCTGTTGCCGACCTCTTGCCAGCCGGTCATCTTCGCTTTTTTATTACGATTAATGACGACGGCACAAGGAGTATCGAACAAAAATGAAACTCTATCTCGACACTTCCACTCCACAAACCATTCTCAGACTTGATGAAACAGAATATCGCATCGATCTCGGCAATCAGTTAGCGGAAAAACTTCTTCAAGTGCTCCATCAAAAACTCCAGGAAAATCATGCAGACTGGACTGATATTTCTGAAATAACCTTTATGGCCGGGCCGGGTTCCTTCACTGGTCTTCGCATCGGCGCGGCTATTGTTAACACCTTAGCTGACCAGCTCGATATTCCACTTTATAAATCAACTGGCGAAAAAGTTCCTGTCATTCTTCCAGATTATGGTCGTCCGGCCAATATAACACCACCCAAAAAATAGTATTTTTTGTTATAATAATTTAAGAATAAGGGTTTTGCATGGATCAAGAAAAAAATACTTTTAGTTTCAACAATTTAAATAACTCAACTACCATCGGTGGCGTAACTTTTGGCGGTGGTATAAATCAGTCCGCACATCCTGCGGCTGCCGCAAATACCAACCTCCCACCAGCTTCAAATAATCCGTTTATGGCTTCAGCTTCCAGTAGCCCGTTTGGCGAAAATGGCTTTTCTCAGGCCGCCAACTCTGGTAACCCAAACTCTAACAATCAGCTCACTCAACAGGCCATTGCCAATGCTGCTGAATTAGCCGCAAAACAAGCCAAGGATGCTAAAAACCCAGAATATCAGAATCTTGAAAACTTTGGTCCGCAGACTTCACTTAATGTCCCAGTGGTCTCTCCAACCCATTTTGATTTTCAGACACAAGAAAATCCAAGCCTCAACCAGATTCCTCAAGAAGAACTACCACAACCAGTTGACCCTAAAACTGATCCAAAGGCCATCGCTCTTAAATCTCTCAAGAAAATGACCACCATGTCGCTTGTTTTTGGCATTCTCATGGTTATCTTCCTTGTCTTGAGTATCGTTGGTCTTGTTTTTGGCATGTCGCAAGGAGATAAAATCACCACCCTCACTCAGACCGTTGCCGCGAAGGATAAAATCATCAAAGCCGTTGAGGAAACTACTGGTGTTTCAAAAATCGCTAAACCCGAAGATGTCCCGGTCTATAAAGCCACTACTGGTTATATTTATCTCAACGACTGGAATATTAAGATCAAAGTCCCAGATACTTTAACTACCGTTAGCTATGTTTTAAATAGTTATGAATTCAGAAATTCCATCTGCTTTAATGCCGTTCAAAAAGGCGTGCAATATAAGCCAGCTTTTGCTGACCCAGGCAAAAATCTTGGCCGCCAGGGTTGCCTAAGGCGCGTACCAGTCTCTGATGGTGATTTCGATACTCAGTCCGGTCTTCGTTTTGGCACTAAAGTTTTCACCTATAAAGACTACAATTATTTCTATGTCGACCCAACCATGTATAGCACCGATGGCGCTGAACAAGGTCTTGAAAACACTGCCAACCAGCTCATTCGTAACATGTTGACCGACAACATCGAGCCATACGAATAAATAAAATAAAATAATATGTTACAATAAAAATATCCGGGGGAATTTTTATCAAAAGTGTAATTATTATATATTTTGTTAATCGGTCAATATCAGGAAAATATTGACGCTTCCAAAAATAACAAAAAGAAAGAGGAATATGGAGTTAGTCCCTGTGATTATCGCCGCAGTAGTTGGGCTTGGCGCTGGTGCTGGAGTGGTTTTTGCTTACGACAAAAAGAATGAAAATGGCGGAAAAAATCGTGCTGACGATCTAGTACGCAAGGCAAAAAACGAGGCATCGGACATTATCTTGAAAGCTAGAAAAGAAGCTGCTGATCTAGCAGAGAAATCAAAAAATGAAGAAGACAATAGACGTAAAGATTGGAAGCAAACCGAAAAACGTTTGAGTGAGCGCGAACTCTCTCTCGATAATAAATTTGACCAAATTGAGAAACGCTCCGAGCGTCTTTCTCGCCAGGAAAAAGAGATTGAAGAACTCAAATCTGAAATCCATAGCATCCGCGACAAGCAACAGGAAAAACTAGAAAAAATTGCTGGTCTTTCAAAAACTGATGCCAAAGAAAAACTCATCGCCATGACCGAAAGGGACATTAAAGACGATCTCGCTAATCTCGTAGTTAAACAACAGCGCGAAATCAAACGCGATATTGATGAGACTGCCCAGGCACTTCTCGTCACTGCAATGGAACGCATGTCCTCAGAGGTTACAGCTGATCGTACCGTTACGGCTTTGAAGCTTCCCGACGATGAAATGAAGGGGCGCATCATTGGTAAGGAAGGTCGTAATATTCAGGCTCTTCAGCGTGCCACCGGTGTTGATATTATGGTTGACGATACTCCAGGCATGGTCGTCCTCTCCTCTTTCGATCCTATTCGTCGTCAGGTTGCAAGATATGCCTTGGAGCGCTTAATGAAAGACGGCCGCATTAATCCGGCCAGCATCGAAGAGGCTGTCAGCAAGGCTGAGCGTGAAATTGAAAAAGAAGTCACGCGTGCTGGTGAAGACGCTGCTCGCGAAGTTGGTATTATCGGTATCCCACACGAAATGTTACACCTCTTAGGTGAACTAAAGTTCCGTACTTCCTATGGTCAAAATGTTTTACTCCACTCTATTGAAATGGCCCACATGGCTGGTATGATCGCTGAAGAAATCGGTGCGGACATTCGTATCGCTAAGACTGCTACTCTTCTCCATGATGTTGGTAAGGCGGTTACTCACAAGATTGAAGGTAAACATGCTGAAATCGGCGCTGAGTTAGCCAAGAAATACGGCATGTCTGATCCTATCGTTCACGCCATTGCTGCTCACCATAATGATATCGAGCCAACCACTCCGGAGGCTATTATTGTAAAAATCGTTGATGCCATCTCTGCTGCTCGCCCAGGCGCCCGCAATATTTCTGCGGAAAACTTTGCCGAACGCATGAAGGAGCTTGAAAATATTGCTACTAGTTTCCAAGGTATTGATAAGGCTTATGCTATCTCCGCTGGTCGTGAAATCCGTGTTGTGGTTGAACCAAAACAGGTCGATGACCTCACTGCTTTGAAGCTTGCTCGCGACATTGCTAATAAAATTGAAGCAACTATGAGTTATCCTGGTATCATCAAGGTTAACGTTATTCGCGAAACCCGCGCTGTTGAGTACGCAAAATAATACAAAAAGTAAAACTTTAAAGTAAAACTTAAAAAATAATCTTCCACTAAAAAGACACCAAAGCGGTGTCTTTTTAAAATCATAATAAATGGTCTGGGCGACCAGATTTGAACTGGCGTTTACCCCTTGGGACGTTCCGCCAGTTACTTAACAAGACAATTTTAATAGGAATAGGTGCTTAAAAAATTCAATCAGTGGTCTGGGCGACCAGATTTGAACTGGCGACCTCGCAGTCCCGAACCGCGCGCGCTACCAACTGCGCCACGCCCAGATATTTTTATCTTATCACGATTTTTCTATCCTGTTCGATATTTAATGGTTCATTCATTAAAATGTTAATAAGTATTAAAATCTCAAAGTGATAAAATAAATATAGAATGAAGCAAAAAACACATCTCAAAATCTCTCACTTCTTATCGCTTGCTGGCCTACTCCTCATCTATTTTCTACTCTGTTCTCAATTTATTCTCAAGCAAGTTTCAAACACCGAAGCTGCCAACTACCTAGGCTTCTTTCAAGTCCCCACTAGTGGCCAAGCTTTAGTCAGACCTCATCACAACTTTTTTCCACAAAATATTTATTTTAATTCACTAAGCTTTTGGACGCAGATTTTTGGCAATACCCTCACCTCGGTTCGTTCTTTTTCTGTATTTTGCGGTGCAGGTATTATTCTTATCCTCTTTTTTATCCTTAAAAATAAACTGGATACAAAAAACACGTTCTCCATTATTTCAATTAGTGTCCTAAATCCCATCTTCATTTATTTTGCCACCGATTTTGATTCAGTTATGGCGCTGCTTCTTGGCATGTCCATTATCTATTCAGCCATTCTGCTACTTTATCAACTGAAGCTTAAAGAGCTGATCAGTTTTAGGCATCGTCGACATTTAATTAACTGGCGCTCGATCATCCTGGAGAGCGCACCCCCATCCCGAGCAAAAACTTTTTTCACACTAATCTCGTCTATTTTTGCTATTATCATCATTATCAGTACTCTCCTTGTTGGCCTCAAACAAGATGTTCCCATTCGTAAAATCTTCACCGCAATATATCAATCCGATCGTAGTGAACAGATTGAAGTCTCCCAACCTAACCAAGCGAACCAGTTTAACCAAGCAAATCAGTCTGAAAAATCTACTCCCGCGGTTTATATTATGCAAACCCCTTCAACGTCCATCTATGTCGAAAATCTGCTTGTCGCAAAAGAACTTAATCAAACTCCAATTACCCTCAGTTGGCAAGATACTTTAGACAGATCTATAAACACAAAAAATCTACCAACAAAGTTCTGGATCGTAAGTTTCAAAGATCAGCAAATAGACGACATCCAGAAGTCTCTTTCAAACCAAAATTCTTCCAAAACAGAATCAGCAAAGAAAGACCAAGCTTTGTATCAAGAAATCGAATCGTTAAAAATTGATGATATTTCAGCAAAATATTTCAAAATTACGAAAGGGAAAAATGGTCACGTATAAAATTATTTATGACATCACACTCGATGCCTACAACTGGTATAACTCTATTAATAATTTCAATTCCGCAAGAAAATTAAAAACTGAAGAGGACAAGAAAATTGCTGGGCAAATCAAGGGTCTATCCTTCGCTGAAGCTAGGCAAATCCTTGTTCCATTTCTTGAAAGGCGTAATCAAGAAATAGAGATGACGCCACAAAAATTCTATGAAATTATGAATAATCAGCTAAAAGAAAAATTCAATATAGCCATTGAGAAACTTGAACGCATAACTGGACACGCACTTGCTGTTAAGGATTGTGCAAAGAATCGTTCTAAAGAAATCAAGAAAATAACTGAAGTCGATCTATCGGAGCTTTCTAGTGATGAATCTCTGATTTTTTTAATCACGACTTTTCCAGCTATGATTGTTTATTATGAGGAAGGAGGAATCTATACTTACGCCAAAATTGATAATGAACTTTGGGGTATGCCACTCGATGGTATCTTGCATGAGTTAATGCATTTTCAGACCGATTATTATTATCGTCAAAACCCAAATTCACCAGTTTCAAAATTATCAGAAGATGATTACTTTGTCTTGAAAGAATCGCTCACGGTTCTTCTTGATGAATCATGGAAGCCAACCATCACTTTACCTGACTGTAGCTACCCAGAATATCAATCAATCCGTGATCAGCTTTTAGATTTCTATCACCAATATCAGGATTTTGATAAATTAATGGATTTTGGTGCACACCTTTTTCTTAAAAAGTAGCTTTTTCCGATATATAGTACTAGTATCATTTTAAGTCATGCTAGATGTTTTTTATCTGGTAAAATAATTACTCTATAAATATGATATAATATCTCAGATATGAGTAGATTATTTAAAAGAACAAAAATCTTGGCCACGGTAGGCCCTTCTGTCTTCTCAGAAGAAAAAATTACTGAATTAATCATGGCTGGCGCTAATGGTTGCCGCCTTAACTTCTCCCACGGTAGCTACGAAGAACGCGACCAGCAAATCCAGTGGATTCGTAATGCTGCTGCAAAGAAAGGTCGTTCAGTTGCAATCTTGCAAGATCTTCAGGGCCCAAAAATCCGTCTCGGTATTTTAAAGGACAATCGCCTCGACGTTAAAACTGGCGATGAGCTCATTCTTGACTATGCCGTCAAAGAACACGATGGTTCAAACGTCCTTCCAGTTCAATACAATCTTGCTGAACGCATGAAAGTTGGTGAGCCTCTCTTCATGTTCGACGGTAAAATTCGTTCTCAGGTTATCGAGATTGTTAGCGACACCGCTATCCGCGTTCGCATTGAAAATGACGGTTTTATTATGAGCCGCAAGGGTCTCAATCTTCCTGACACTGACTTCGGTGGTGATGTCATTACTGAAAAAGATATGGCTGACATCGAATTTGGTGCCACTCGCGATTTTGACTTTGTCGCCATGAGCTTCATTCAGAGTGCAGAAGATGTCGAAAAGCTTCGCCAAATTCTTCTTTCTCACGGTTCAACCGCACAAATCGTTGCAAAAATCGAGACTAAAAAAGCTATCGAAACTGATGAAAAACTTGAAGCCATCGTTAAGGCTACCGATGCCATTATGGTCGCCCGTGGTGATATGGCAGTTGAGGCTGGCAACGAAGTCGTTCCTATCGTTCAGCGCAAACTAGTCAATCTTTGCCGCAAACACGGTAAGCTTTGTATTGTCGCAACTCAGATGCTTGGTTCTATGGTAGACAATCCTGAACCTTCACGTGCTGAAGTTTCCGATGTCGCCAACGCTGTTATCCAGGGTGCCGACGCTGTAATGCTTTCAGATGAAACCGCTCAGGGTAAATATCCAGTTGAAGCTGTTAAGCAGATGAAGAAAATCATTCTTTACACCCAGAATCATGTTGGTGTTAACCCACTTGATACTGATCCAAAAGGTGATAATGAAAGCTATAATGCAGTTGCTAGCGCCGCTGTTAAGCTTGCCGAAAAAATCAATGCGGACGTCATCATTTGCGAAACTGCCTCTGGTGCTACTGCCGACTCAATCGCTACCGAGCGCCCAACTCTCCCAATTATCTCTGTTACTAGCAGCCCACGCGTTGCCGGACAGCTCGCTTTGACCTATGCTAACGCTGCCTTTGTCCGTCCATACTCTGATAATTATGGTGTAGAACTCGTTAAGGAACTTAAGGCTTCTGGCTACGTTGCTCCAAAGGAAGGCGCCAGCCAGATTCTCGCAGTCATCGTCTCTGGACAACCAAACACCGTTTCCGGCACCGACACTATTCAGATCCGCAATATCTAATTGCGACATGATTTGAGTTTATAAAATAATACCCGCACAGGGTATTATTTTTTTACTCATCTTGAATATTCTGCTCTTCTGTTAAATAATATTCATATGAAATATATTGTTGTCTATAATATCAAGAATTTTGAATCCGCTTACTGTTTTGATTCAATCTCTGCCGCCAATCACTATATTAATGAATGCTCCGAGTTTCTCGGCAAAGACTTGAAAAAACTCAAGAAAATTAACGACCATCAATTTGAGATGCAAGTGAGACAGTTTGAACAAAAAATTTTCATCAAGATCTTAGAATGTAAAGATTCAGACGTCAGCTTCGAACTCTCAATTTCTGAAGGTGAAAAAATCACAGAGACTAAACAATTTGAAAGCAGGGAAGAGGCCGTTCAGTTTGTCAAAAAAGAGCTAGCAAAATTTGAAGAAAAAGCTGAGGAAAGTGAAGACGAAACAGGGGATTGGTCCGTCATCAAAGATCATAAAGTAACCCACCAATATATACTTACTCTGATCCTCAAAAATCAAAAATCTGACTCAGGCGAAACAACCAAACGCTATGCAAATTCCAATATGAATTACTTCCTCAAGCAACGCAAAGACGGCCTTAACCAGATTGCCAAAAACGACAAAGCTGCTGCCAGGTCCGGCGGTGTTAGCAGTATCCTTGTTGGTCTCGCCATGGCCATAATTGGGGGCGCACTCACCATCCTTTCATATTCCACCACGCGTGCTGGTGGCAAGTATTTTGTCTTCACTGGTCTAATTATTTATGGTGTCCTCTCAGTTCTCGCCGGTATCGTCCAACTTATCCGAGGAAAATAGATTTAGGTATATACTATTAATATGTTTACCAAAACCACTATCAAAGATGTTCAACTTGAAAACAAAAATATCTTAATTCGTACCGACTTTAACGTTCCGATCAAAGATGGTCACGTGCAAAGTGATTTTCGCTTGCAGGCTGCCATTCCTACTCTAAAATATATCCTCTCTGAGTCACCTAATCGTCTAGTGATTATCTCTCATCTCGGTCGTCCAGATGGTAAAATCGACCCGGCCCTTTCTCTCGCTCCTGTCGCAATAGCACTCTCCAAGCTACTTAATCAACCCGTGAAGTTTATTCCAAAAACGGTTGGCCAAGAGGTTAAAACTGAGATTGAGGCCATGCCAAAAGGCTCTGTTGTGCTTCTGGAAAATTTGCGATTTTCGCCCGATGAGGAAGGGAATAGTCTCGATTTTGCCAAGCAAATCGTTGAAGATACTGGTTCCGAACTCTTTGTGCAGGATGGTTTTGCCGTAATTCACCGCGCCCATGCTTCTACCTCTAAAATTCCCACTTTGCTTCCAACCGTCTCTGGTCTTCTCATAGAGAAGGAAATTAGAAACCTCCAAAAAGTTCTCGAATCCCCAGCTCATCCCGTTACATTCATTATCGGTGGGGCTAAAATCTCTGACAAGCAGCCACTGATTGATCGTTTTCTTCCACTCGCCGACCACATCATTGTCGTAGGCAAAATCGCTGCCGATGGATTTTCTTCTGATAATCCAAAAATCTATGTCGCGGAAGATTTTCGTGAAGACACTTTTGGCAATAAATTAGATATCGGTGATCTGTCGCTAGCAAAAATTTTACCGCTCATCGCAGAAAGCCAAACCATCATCTGGAACGGCACTGCCGGCAAGACCGAGGAGTCTGGCTTTGATCTCTCTTCAAGAAAAATTGCCGAAGCTATCGGTCTCAAGAACCCTGACACCACCCAGTCTGTTATCCTAGGCGGAGATACGGCTGGCTATGTTGAAAAACTTCTTGAAAAACACTCCAGTTCACTTCACTTTACTCTTGTCTCTACCGGTGGTGGCGCCAGTCTCGAATTTCTGCTCGGTCTTCCGCTCCCCGGTCTCGATGCGATAAATTAGCACTCGCTACTTGACAGTGCTAGTTTTTGCTTTACAATAGAACTATGCAAGATGATTTTACAGAAATTATGAATAATTTGACCGAGAACGCCCGTTTTGCACTCCAAAAATCTGATTATTATGCCAAAAGATATAATAACGGTTACATGAGTACAGAGCACCTCCTTCTCGGCATCCTTTCTCAGGATACTAGCACCGGTGCCCGCTTCTTAGCGGATGAAGATGTTAATCTTGAGTCGGTTGAAAAGACTATTAATCACACCGCCGTCGAGGTTCCTGGTTCTCAGATGGCCATGATGTCACTTTCCGAGGCTGCTGTCCTTACACTTCGTATGGCCGCCAACTTCACCAAGGAGCAAGGAATTAAATTAATTGGCACCGAACATATCCTTTATGCCCTTTTACGTCAGCCAAACTCGCGCGCCAGCCTCATTCTGCAAGGCCTTAAAGTTGATCTCAATAATCTGACAAATACCATTGAGGAGTACACTGAAAAGCAGGCAGAAGATGCTAAGATCGACCAGAAAAAAGCTGGATTTACTCGCAAGGCCCCACTCAAATGGCTAACCAAGTATGGTCAAGATCTTACCGAGATGGCGAAGCAAGGTAAGCTTGACACCGTTATTGGTCGTGATCAAGAGATTGAACGCACTATTACCGTGCTTTGTCGTCGTACAAAGTCGAACCCAGTCCTCATCGGTGAGGCTGGTGTAGGTAAAACCGCCATCGTTGAAGGTCTAGCCACGCGTATTGCTAAAAACGAGGTTCCAGGCAGCCTTATCGGCAAGAAAATCTATCAAATCGAGCTCAGTTCCGTTGTAGCTGGCACTAAATTCCGTGGTGAATTTGAGGAGCGTATCAAGGGGATTATTGACGAAGCTGCAGGGAACAAGGATCTGATTCTCTTTATTGATGAAATTCACCTCCTCTCCGGTGCAGGATCTGGTGAGGGTAGCCTCGATGCGGCCAATATCTTGAAGCCGGCTCTGGCCCGAGGTCAAATTCGCCTTATCGGCGCCTCAACTATGGATGAATATCGTAAAACTATTGAGAAGGATAAGGCTCTCTCTCGTCGCTTTCAGACCGTCATTGTCGAAGAGCCTTCTGACACTGTTGTGTTACGAATATTGAAGGGCATCAAATCCCATTACGAAAAACATCATGGCGTAGTCATTCCTGATGAAATTCTTGAAACCGCTGTTAATATGTCGAAACGCTACATTAATGACCGTTTCATGCCAGACAAAGTTATTGATGTTATCGATGAAGCCAGTGCGATCGCAAAGGTTGCCGCTGATAAAAAAGGTGGCGGTGAATATAAGAAATTAAAAATCGAACGTGAAGATCTCCAGAAGAAAATTGAGGAAACTGCCGAAGCGGAAGATTTTGAAAAAGCAGCACTCTACAAAACTCGCGTTGCTAAAATTGATGAAGAAATTGAAAAACTAGAGAAAGCTGGACTAAGTGATGATATTGCTCCAGTTCTGACTGAAGAGAATCTCGCTACCGCCATCAGCCTGAAGACTGGCATTCCAGTCTCCAAGGTTCATGGCTCCGAAATGAAGATGTTGACCGATCTTGAAAAGCATCTCGACAAAGCCATCATTGGACAAGATGATGCCATTAAAGCTGTCGCTAAGGCAATTCGCCGTGGTCGCTCCGGTATCGGTGATCCAAAACGTCCAATCGGTTCCTTCCTCTTTATGGGTCCAACTGGCGTTGGTAAGACCGAGCTCGCTAGGGTGATCGCGCGTGAAGTTTTTGGCGGCGACAATGCCTTAATCAAGATTGATATGTCTGAATTTGGCGAAAAACACAATGTCTCTCGTCTAGTTGGCGCACCTGCTGGTTATGTTGGTTATGATGATGGCGGAAAACTCACTGAAGCTGTGCGTCGTCATCCATATTCTGTCGTCCTCTTTGATGAGATTGAAAAGGCCCACCCGGAAGTCTTTAATATGCTTCTGCAGATTCTTGAAGACGGCGTCTTAACGGATGGCCAGGGTAACCACATTAAATTTAATAACACCATTATTATCCTTACCTCCAATCTTGGCGCCGATGAGATGTATGATGATACAGAATTTGGCTTTGGCACCAAAGATAAAAAGAGCGATAAATTTGTCGAAGAAGAATATGAAGCCAGCAAAAACGCTGCCATGAAGGCCCTCAAGAAATCCATGCGTCCAGAACTCATCAACCGTCTTGATGCCATCGAGGTCTTCCATGCGCTCACCAGGAAGCAGGTCGAACAAATCTTTGACAATATGATTTCCGACCTCAAAAAACGTCTCGCCGTCAAGTCATTCGGCCTCAAACTCACCAAAAAAGCCTCTGATTTTCTTATTGAAAAAGGCCTCGATCCAAAAAATGGTGCTCGTCCACTTCGTCGTGCCATCGAGGATTACCTTGAATCCATTCTTTCCGAGGCGATCATTTCTGAACAAATCAAAAAAGGTGAGATCGCTGTAGTCGACCAAAAAGGCGACAAGCTTGTCCTAGAAATTGAGAAGAAAGAGAAATAATGAAGCAGAAAAGAGGGTTTGGTTCGTTTCTCATCTGGCTAGTTATCGTCGCCATCCTCTTTTTTGCCTATTCATACCGAGATGAATTCAAAGCCAGGGATTTTATCCTCACAGGTGATCTCTCCGAAATCGTCTCCTCGATTAAGCTAACTGGCCGTGCCGACACGATTCTCCGCGCCACCCATCCTGAGCTTCAGCAAAAAGATGCGTTTAACGAGAGTTGCCATAGTCACAGCCAGGAAGTCTACGTCTTGGGTTGTTATCGTGAGGACCAGGACCGTCTCTATGTCTACAATGTTAATTCCAAGGACCTTCCTGGTGTTCGCGAGGTGACAACTGCACATGAAATGCTGCACGCTGCTTATCATCGCCTCTATTTCTGGGAGAAAGCTGACCTCGACAAGGAACTAAAACAAGTTTATGATCAGCTTCCACAAGATTCCGAGCTTCGTACCTCCATGCAGTCCTATCCGGCCTCTGAATTCTCAGACGAGTTGCACTCCCGTCTCGGCACCGAGATTGCTGACCTCCCCGCTTCTCTTGAAAATTATTACAAGCGGTATTTCACAGATCGCCAACGTATTGTTGAATATAATACAAAGTATCATGCCGTCTTCACTAAATTAAAAGATGAAACTGAGCGGCTCAAAAAGTCTATTGAGTCAAAGAAACAAGCCATCGAAACTCGCACGAAGAACTATCAAAACTCCCAGCAAGCCCTCAGTCTCGATGTTAATCAGTTTAATAATAATGCTAACAATGGTAATTTCATATCCCAGACTGAATTTTACCAACAAAGACAAACTCTCATCGATCGCATTCGTAACCAGAATACTGATTATAATGAGTTACAAAAAGACGTCGAAAGCCTCAATGCCGATATCGCAAAATATAATCAGACCGTCTATTATAGTAACCAGCTGATCAACCAAATTAACTCGAATTCTATCCCCAAGGCCGAATCAGGCTTAACGAAAATTAATAAATAAAGGAGCAATATGACCAGACAATTTACAAATGATTATCTCGTCCCAACTGTAATCGAAACCACCAATCGTGGTGAACGTTCATACGACATCTACTCTCGTCTCTTGAACGACCGCATCATCTTCCTCGGCGAAGATGTCAACGCCCATACCGCCAATCTCGTAATTGCGCAGCTACTCTTTCTCGCGCATGAAGATCCAAAGAAAGATATTAAACTCTACATTAACTCCCCTGGTGGTTCTGTCTATGACGGTCTCGCCATTATCGACACCATGAACTATATCGAACCAGATGTTGAAACTATTGGTATCGGTCTTCAGGCCTCCATGGGTGCCATGCTCCTAAGTTGTGGCGCAAAGGGTAAACGTTTTGCTCTTCCAAATTCTCGCATCATGATCCACCAGCCAAGTTCCGGCACTGAAGGTAAAATCACCGACCAGGAAATCATGCTCCGCGAAGGTATCTTCTTGAAGAAGCGTCTCGCTGAAATCATGGCTAAGAACACCGGTAAATCTGTTGATCAAATCATCAAAGACATGGATCGCGACAACTGGATGTCTGCTGAAGAAGCCAAGAAATATGGTATCATCGACCAGGTGATTGATAAGTAAATTAGTAAATTATTAAATTATTAAAAACCTATTTCGAGGAACTCGAAATAATCACCAAATCAATAAGCTGAATACTTGAGATAATAAAATATCCACTCGATGAAGTGGATATTTTAATATTAGCGATTTTTCTTGATGTAAGTATCTTCTTTTTCTAGCCTTGCCTTCAAGGTATACTCCTTGCACTTACCATTCGTACAATTTGCCGCCTCATATGTATAATCGCTATCTTCTTGGCCGAGGTTAATGCCGCTTGGGTCGGTAAACAGACTCGGATCCATCACCTTTAAATTCTCTTCAGAGATATTTTCCGGATAGTATCCATTCTTCGCATGAAATCCTTCTTCAAGCGCATAGTACATCGCATTGATCGCCTCTTTGCGCTGTTCGTCACGATGCATTGCATCGAGATTTAGTTTTTGTAAAAAGAATAAAATCAGCAGCAGAGAAGCAAAGAAAATCACTACCACCAGCTCCAGGATCGTAAACCCGCGCTCACGTTTCATTTTCATCATACTCATATTATACATGATATTTTGCTAAGAAGTTTTGCACCTTAGAAGATATTTTCTTAAAAGTTGGTAGATCATAAAAAACCTCAAGGTCGATCCATCGAAACTCATTTGATTCATTCTGATCAACCTTAATCTCTTTAATACTATCTGACACAAAAAGGTATCCAAAATCATGGTGCATATGTGCGCCTTCGTGTTTTTTACTATTTTCTGGAATTGGATGTGAGTCAACTCTAAAAGGAACTAAATAATTGTCAGGGTCTACTTGGACATATGTAAAATTATCAGGATTCTGGTCAGTCTCTTCTTTTAACTCGCGTAGTGCTGCATCTAATGGCGTTTTATCGTACTCCTCAATATGGCCACCAGGCTGTAATAATTTATTTAGTGATTTATGTTCTAATAGCAAAATCTTTTTTTCTTTAGGACAAATAATGAAAGACGACGCAGTAAAATGTCCAGTAAAGTTTTTACGATTAGTAATTTCTAAATCAGAGCTCATTTCTTGATTTGCTAAATTTATCGCATCTTTAAGATCTTCTGCTTCATCTGGAAAAATCCTTAAATATCCATCAAGTAATTCTTTAATCATAAAACCATTTTATCATTAAACCCTGCTATAATTTTCTTATGGGAAAGATTTCGAGTCAGTTTGTCTGTCAGAATTGTGGTGCCAAATATTCGAAGTGGGCCGGCCATTGTAGTAATTGTGACGCCTGGAATAGTATCGTGGAGGACCTTGCTGTAGCAGAGTCTACAGGGAAGAATGCGATTTCTCAAGCCAAAACCAGCGGCAAGGTTTTACAATTCACCAAAATCAACGAAATCGCCGTCGATAATAATAAAGAGCGTCTAAAAACAGAGTTCCCAGGCCTTAATGAAGTGCTGGGCGGTGGTATCTTGCGTGGCTCAGTCACTCTTCTTGCTGGTCAACCTGGTATCGGTAAATCTACCATTCTTATGCAAATTTGCGCCGAAGTTGCAAAACAACATCGTGTCCTTTATGTTTCCGGTGAGGAGTCCGCTAGCCAGGTTAAAATGCGCGCCGCACGTCTTGGTGCTGACTCTGAAAAGCTTGTCTTTGCTAGCTCTACTTCTGGCAACGATATTGCCAAGACTATTTCGAGCGGGGAGTTTGATCTAGTAATCGTAGATTCCATCCAAACTCTCGCAATCAATGAAATCTCCTCCGCACCCGGGACTGTCTCGCAAATCACTAATGCCGGTAATCTTATTATTCAAGCTGCTAAGTCTACAGATACTGCTGTTATCATTGTTGGACATGTAACTAAAGAGGGTACTCTCGCTGGACCTAAAGTTCTAGAACACCTAGTCGATGTTGTAGTTAATTTTGAAGGTGATCGTTACGGCGGCTTCAAGACTATTCGTGCCGTGAAAAACCGCTTTGGACCAACCTCCGAGGCTGCCATTTTTGAAATGAATGAAAAAGGCTTGAGCGAGGTGCAAAACCCTTCTGCTGCCCTCCTTTCCGAGCGTCAAAATACCGATGGCTCGATTATTCTTGCCACCCTTGAAGGTACGCGTCCACTCCTAGTTGAAATTCAGGCGCTCTGCACGCCAACTAATTTTGGTTATCCAAAACGCGCCGCCTCCGGTTTTGACCTTAATCGTCTCAATCTTCTTATTGCCGTTATCGAGCAGCGCACCAAGCTTAACCTCAGTGATAAGGATATTTTCTTGAACGTCGTTGGTGGAATTAAAATTAAGGATTCGGCTGCCGACCTTGCGATCTGTCTTGCCATCGCCTCTGCTGCTGCCGGCCGCAAACTTTCCGAGGAATATGTTGTTTTTGGTGAAGTTGGTCTTGGAGGGGAAATCCGCTCTGCTTTCCGTCCAGATCAACGCATTAGCGAAGCGAAAAAGCTAGGCTTTAGGCATGCCATCGCTCCTGCCACCATCCGCGATCCATTTGTCATTCCAGTCAAAGATTTACGCACCACATTGATTAAATATGTTAATGAATAAATATATCACCAGATGAATATTATATCCACAAAAACTTTTACTATAAACTCAAGTCAACCCGCAAATTTGCGAGGGAACTGTTTATGAAAATCCTCGGCATTGACCCAGGTACTGGTATTTGTGGTTTTGGTGTCATCGATGTAAAAACCCAAAACGGCCGCGCAACTGGCCGTACTAAGATGTTAGATAACGGTGTAATCACCACGCCAGCCCATACTCCTCTTCAGGAGCGTCTTCTTGATATCTATGAATCACTCCACGAAATCATCAAACTCAATCAACCAGACTGTGTTAGTATTGAAAAACTCTTCTTTACAAAAAATATCACCACGGGCATATCAGTTGCTGAGGCGCGTGGCGTAGTCCTATTAGTTTGTAGACAACATAACCTCCCGACTTTTGAATATACACCAAATGAAATCAAGAAAACCATGACCGGCTATGGTGGTGCCGATAAGAAGCAAATGCAGGAAATGGTCAAACTCCACCTTAA
Source organism: Candidatus Saccharimonadota bacterium (assembly GCA_013332965.2). GTDB lineage: Bacteria > Patescibacteriota > Saccharimonadia > Saccharimonadales > Saccharimonadaceae > Nanosyncoccus. The sequence goes on from JABCPR020000037.1 coordinate 18,783, forward strand.
CCTCAAAGATGTTCCAAAGCCCGACGATGCTGCCGACGCCCTTGCTGCTGCCATCACCCACTCTCTTATGAATCTCGGAAAATAAAATAGACTCTCCTAAAAGAGCCTATTTTTTATTCTATAATGCGGTATTAATTTATCAAATGGTATTAATTTATTAAAACCCGCATCAATTTCAAGCAATAACTTTTAGTAATTAATTGCGCGAATCTCAAAGAAAGCCTGAGGGTGTGAACAAACTGGACAAACTTCAGGAGCTTCCTCGCCCACAAAAGTGTAGCCACAGTTACGACACTTCCAAACAGTAACTTTTTCAGATTTGAACACCACATCATCGTCAATATTTTTTATCAACTTTCGGTAGCGCTCCTCATGCTGCTTTTCAATAGCTGCTACACCCTCGAATTTTGCAGCAATCTCATGGAATCCCTCTTCATGCGCAATTCTTGCGAACTCAGCATACATATCGGTCCATTCATAATCCTCACCAGCAGCTGCAATCTCAAGATTAGTCCTAGTGTCAGCAACCTTGCCACCATTGAGGTATTTGTACCACAATTTAGCGTGCTCTTTTTCATTGTCAGAAGTTTCAGTGAAAATTGCTGAAATCTGTTCAAAGCCGTCCTTCTTGGCCTGTGAAGCAAAGAATTGGTACTTCACGCGAGCCTGTGACTCACCAGCGAAAGCAGTCTGCAAGTTTTCATAAGTCTTACTGGACTTAAAGTTCTCATTATCAATATCGGACATAAGCCTCCTCTTAATTAAACATAAATGATACAATATAATTATATAACAAAACGAGGTAATATAGCGAGGTATTTAAAACTGATATGCCTCACTGCCTAATCGAATATCCCAATAAGTCTGTATTGAAAGAAGTAAAATGGCAATTGAACGCGTAATTGATAATGTCTCACATGAGGACGACACCGAAGAACAGGTTATCGAGGTTAGTCTTCGCCCAACCAGTTTTCAGGAATATGTTGGCCAGGAACGCCTCAAGCGCAATCTTAAAATCGCCATCGATGCTGTTAAAAAGCGCGCCGACGGCACTTCTTTGGATCACGTCCTTCTTTATGGTCCTCCAGGACTTGGTAAAACCACCATGGCAAATGTAATTGCACATGAGTTGGGCGCCAATCTCCGTGTCACCTCTGGTCCTGCCATCGAGCGTGCCGGCGATCTCGCCTCTATCCTCACAAATCTTCAAGATGGCGACGTGCTTTTTATTGACGAAATCCACCGCCTACGTCGTGCTGTCGAGGAGATCCTTTATTCTGCCATGGAAGACTACAAGCTTGATATCGTAATTGGCAAAGGTCCAGCCGCTCGCTCGGTTCGTCTCGATCTTCCACATTTCACAGTCATCGGCGCCACCACTCGCACCGGCTCCCTCGCCGGTCCACTCCGTGACCGCTTTGGTATCACCCATCGTCTTGAATATTACAAAGTCCCTGAAATCGAACAAATCGTTGCTCGCACCGCCGCAATTTTGAATACCGAAATCAAGCCTGAGGCCACTGCTCTCCTTGCTACTCGTTCTCGTCTCACCCCCCGCATTGCCAACCGTCTTACTAAGCGCGTCCGTGATTTTGCCGATGTGAACGGAAATGGAATTATTGACGCCCCGACCGCCACACGCGCTCTCGCTCTCCTTGAAATCGATGACCTCGGTCTTGACCCCGCCGATCGCAATATGCTCGAACTCATGCTCGAAAACTATGATGATCGCCCGGTTGGACTCACCACCATCGCCGCTCTCACCGGAGATGAAACTACCACCATCGAAGATTATTATGAACCGTATCTCATTCAGCTTGGTTTTATTGAAAAGACTCCACGTGGCCGTCGCGTCACCGAAAAAGCAAAAAAACATCTCAATGCTTTAAAGAATCAGGGTTAGTTTAGGCTAAAATTTGCAAAAACCTCTCTAAAATGCTATAATAATACAAATTAATTGGGACCAGAATATGGCAAAAAACTCCAAAAATCAGTTACCAGGCATCGCCCTAGAAAAAGGGGAACACCTTGTTCTCGTCATTAAACGTTCAAAACTTATCCCAGTTGGCTTTTGGGCTGGCGCGTTTTTGTGTTCCGCCATCCTCATTGCGGCAAGCATTCTAGTCAACGGTGGCAGCTCGCTCCTCTTTAACATGGATGCCGCCTCTCGCTCATTCTTCCTCATGATTATCCTTGTCGTCCTTGGTACTATCTGGATTGCCACCCTCATTTCTACTCATGTCTACCTCGGCAACTGCCGCTATGTCACCAATAAGCGCCTTATCCAGAACACTGTCAATTCACTCTTTTCTAGTTCCACTAACGTAATCGATCTCGTGGCTGTTGAGGATGTCAGTTTTAAACAAGCTGGTATTTTCGAGCATTTCTTTAGCATCGGTACCCTCCGCATGTCGACCATCGGCTCTGAAACGCCCTATACTTTTACTCATGTTGACACTCCAACGGATGAGCTTGAGACCATCACGCATCTTGTTCACATCGAAAAAGGCGAGGCCTCTGACGCCTGCCCAACCGACAGTCTCACGGCTTTAAGAAATGCTGGACGTGTTATTCGTTCTGCCGCACAAAATAATGCAGGGAACACTCCAGCAAACCAAAACGAAAATCTTGAAGGCGCCACGATCGTCGCAGCTAATACCGCAATTATTAACCCAGCTGCTGGTACTGTATCTGTGGAACCGACTATAGATCCTACTGCAAACAATGCTCCAGATACTAGCAGCAACACTTTTAATACTCCAAATACATTATCTTAGTCTAAACTAAGCCGGAATCTAAGTCTAAACTAAATCTAAACCAAACCGGAATTAAAATTAGCGCCAATAAGCGCTAATTTTTTGGTAATCAGTATTCGATCAATATAAGACTCGAGCAGGCCCACACTATCTCTGTTTTAAAGCAAGGCGAATTCTTTCTTCAACGCTAAGATCCGCGTCAACTTTTGCCAGCGCTTCAGTCGCCTCTTTCAATGGGAATCCTAAGGCCATCAAAGCGTCCAATGCCTCGTCATCTTCTGGCACAATAGCTGTTTTTACTTCTGTCGCGCCATATTTTGTAGGAAGGCCCACCTTGTCTCTTAAATCAACAATTACGCGCTCCGCGGACTTTTTCCCAACCCCCGAGGCCTTACTCACGAAAGCTGTATCTGCATTTGCAATTGCGTTACGCACCTCTTCTGGCGTAGCTAAGGATAAAATTGCCATCGCCGCCTTAGGTCCAACTCCGTTGACGGAAATCAACAGTTCAAAAATCTTCTTTGCCATCAAACTGGAGAACCCATAGAGATCTTCCGCGTTTTCCCGAATCGCATGGTAGGTATAAAATTTCTTCCTCTCACCCACATTTGTCGCTTCCGCGTCAATTTGCGAAAGCCCAATCTCATAGCCCACGCCATGCACGTCAACAATAATCGAATTTAAAAACTTCTCAGAAACTTCACCTTCAATATGTGCAATCATATATTAATTTTATCATAAAAAAATAACGAACTTCTTCGTTATCCTATTAATAATCTGGTAGCACCAACTGGGATCGAACCAGTGACCTTAGGCTTATGAGTCCTACGCTCTAACCAGCTGAGCTATGGTGCCACTTGGCGGAAGGGACAGGATT
>JABCPR020000038.1 GCA_013332965.2 Candidatus Saccharimonadota bacterium
GTCTCATACAATTCACCCCCTTTCTGTATGAAATTTTTTGCTTCTCTAGCTGTTCTAGCTGTTTAGCCTCTAAAAGTGCATCGGACTCACCCCTTTCTAATATACCGACGGTATGATTTTCAGACGTTTATGGGGAAATATAAACGCGTGGCAGCAGTTATCTATGTTCCCAAACGTCTGTGACACTATAATAACATAAATATATATTATGTCAACTATTTATTTTGGTAACGGTCGACAAGTGTTTTGCAGAATTCCTTAATGTCGCTAAGTTTTGGCTCTTCTAGGTTAATAGCGTTAGTTGGTGAGTCGGAGTCTAAGAAGTCAAGTGAGGTGATTTGGTAATAAACAGCATGGATGAGCTCCTCGAAGGTTACTGGTATATTTGCAACTATATCTTCGGTCAGCTCAATACTGTGCATCTTCCCTGTTTCACTATCAATAGTCTCGCGACGATTAGGGGCGGTGAAAAGTAGGTTCATTGAACGAACAGTGTAGTCGTGATACGTCTTTGAGAGTTTAAGGAGCATGCGATAGAACAAGAGCTGGAATTGATAAATAAAGAGCGATTCCTTATTTTGCCAGGTATCCTTATCCGAGATAGTGCTGGTTTTGAAGTCATAGAGGTCAATAATTTTATGTTCTTCATCAATATTGATATGGTCGATCTTACCGGTAACCGGGATACCTTCAAAATTGAGCTTCTCTTTACTAAAATCAACTTCAGCTTTGGCTCCTGGAGCACGAAGGATGTGCTCAAAGGCGTCAATAGCAAGTGGTAGTTCGTCTTTGCCGCGCTCGATTAGGGTTTCAATGTCTTCTTCGAGTAGATCCTGGTCTCTTGCTTCATTGAGGAAAAAATCGATAGCCTCTTCTTTGGTGATATTATTGTTGGTGATCTCTTCAAAGACGTGATGGATTAGGTTTCCATAAACTAAACTAATCGAGTCTGAGGTATCTTGTGGGGCATGAAGAATACTCTGCTGATAAAAGGCGAGCGGTCCACTGTAAGTGAGACGAATAAATGATGAGATATGGGAGGCAGATAGGCGAAAATCTCGTACTTTTTCGAGAAGAATTGGCTTTAATTTTTCAGACGGATTGAGTAATTTTATTAACCAGGTGCGACGAATCGCTGAGGCTTTTTCAGCATCAGTAAGTTGGTCATTGTGTTCGGAAACTCGCCCATTTGGAATAAATGGAGAGCTTAGGTAATCTCCAGCTTCGTTTTGAATAACTTTTTCGTCTAGGAATGAGAGCGGTTTAGATTCTTTGCCAGCTTCGTCGGCGTATTTTGAGCTTGTGATGGTGAGAGTCTTGGCAGCCCTAGTAATAGCTACGAAGAGCAGGCGTTTTTTACCATCAGGTGTGTTGCGAGATTCGCCGATAAAGTCGAGATTAAGGGGCAACGGAATGCTAGGTGGACGGTTCGCGCTATCCCAGCCTGATTGATTGGCGCTAATAAGGAAAACATGTTTAAACTCTAGTCCTTTAGATTTGTGCGCCGTCATTAAACTAACGGAATCGTCAGAGTCTTTATAAAAAGTTTGTTCAGTAATTGGGGTATTGGTTTCAGTGAAGTCGTTGAGTAACTGAATTAAATCGTGAAGGCGGAGTTTGCTTTTTTCAGTACGAGAGAGTATGGCGTTTCGCAAGAGATTAAGTCGATTATAGAGGTCAAAAGTGGCTTTTGAATACAGATCTTTGGTATAGAAACTAAGAAATGGTGAGGTGAAGGAGATATTTTGGTTGTTGATTTTTAGTTCGATTGGGGTAACACCTGTGAGAATATCGAGGAAGAATTCAAGTGGAAGAGAGAAGGATTTTTTGGCAAGTTCCGAGAAAAAGGCGGCAAGATTAGCATAGAGTGGATTATCGTGATAGGATTGAAGAATTTCCAGTGCGGTGCGCTTGTTGCGTTCAATGGATTGGATAGACATGATCATATCATCGCTAGAGATATCCCAGAAATTAAAAGATAGGATTTCAGGAAGCATGAAAGCTGGGTTCTCCCCATCAGCGAGCATGGCGATAAATCTACAGAGTGTCGTTAGCTCATAAATTTGCTGATTTTCTAAAATATTTTCGGTACGTTCGTAGGAAATATTAATTTCAGGATATTTTCTGAGATACGGGATAAGCGGAGTGGCTAATGCGTGTTTTGGGAAAAGGATACCGATATCAGATGGCTTGGCGCCAGCCTGGATGAGTTGATGGACTCTTTTTGCAACCCAGTAATATTCGGCATCTTGATTTATAAATTGGTGTCTCTCAATAAAACTTTTTTGAGTAAAATTGTTGTTCAGGGATTTAGGATCTGTAATATCTTCTGCTGAATAAATATTTTGTTCAAAGGTTGAATCTTCGGGAGAAGCTTTAAGAATTTCATTATTTCTGATTGCAATCAACTCTTTTTTCAGCTCTGTCGTAACGGTATTTTCGACATTTAAACTACGTTGCATGGTTTCGTTTTTAATAAAGCTTTCTTCCAGCTGATCTGCAATTTTGCGCGAGAATTGGAGGATTTCAGTAGTTGAGCGATAATTATCAGTGAGGACAATAACTTTTGCGTCAAAATGGTTTTTAAAATGAATTAGACTTGATGCGCGGGCGCCTTGGAATTCGTAGATCGATTGATCATCATCGCCTACTGCCATAACTGCAGGTGATTCTTGCTCATCTGCAATGAGTTCTAGGAGACGAGTCTGTGATGGGTTGGTATCCTGGTATTCATCTACCATGATATATAGGTAATTTTGAGCGATTTTACGTCGAAAATCGACATCTTGTTCAAGAAAATTGATTGGAGCTTCAATCATGTCATTAAAATCATAGAGATCATGCTCAGTCAAATAATTTTGATAGGATTCGTATAATTCGGCTATTTCGCTGAGGCGTTTATTACTGGCTGTATCTGAAAATTTATAATTACCGGCTTGGTCTTTAGAAAAATATTTCTTAATAAATGTGTTCAGGGGGCTGACTGACGGTTTTTCGCTATTCTGTTCTGCTTCAAGAAGTGCGTAAAATTTCTCATAGAGTATGGTAGTAATTGAATAAACATTTTGTACAATTGGTGAATCAGATTTCAATTCACCCAGTTTCTGTAATAGTGGGATATAGACTGTTTCAGTGAGGATGTTAAAAATATCTTTACCTGCAGCACGAGTGGGGAGGTTTTGTAAAATTGGTGACAATGCCAGTTCAAGTACCTTAATCTCAGACTCATTTTTGGCTGCAATTTGTTTCATCTCTTCTGGGGTTAGTTTGGCAACTTTGAACTTGCTTATGGCTTTGAGTAATTCTTTTGGATCACGAACATTTTTGATGATGTAAGAAGTCGGAAGATTGCTTTGAAGCTCGCTAATAATCTTAGTTTGTACAACTTCTTCAATTGGATTTGAAAAAACACGTTGCGGTTTGTCTGAATAATGACTATAAAGGCTAAGAATTTTTTGACCAAAACTATGAAAAGTCATGATGTCAATCTGGTCAGCAGTTTGGCCAATCATTGACCTTAGACGATCCTTCATATTCTTTGCGCCAGCATCAGTGAAGGTGATACAGAGAATCATGCTGGGGTCAGTGTCGGTGTTTTTTAGAATATATTCAACTTTTTTTGAAAGTAATTGAGTCTTTCCCGTGCCAGGTCCCGCCAACACTAGAAGTGGTCCTTCGAGATATTCAACGGCGGCTTGTTGTTTGGCGTTTAGTGACATTTTTAGCTCCTTTTATGATTTTTTAGATAGAAAAACGAGGGATTCAATGTGTGGGGTATGCGGGAAAAAATTATAGCCTTCTACATATTTAAGATTGTAGTTTTCAAGCAATAGCTTAAGATCACGAACTTGGGTGATTGGATTACATGAAAGATAAACGATTTTTTCAGGCCGTACTTCACATAGTCTATTGATGAGATTTTCGTCGCAACCAGCTCTTGGCGGGTCGACGATTACGCTGGCTTCTTGAGTAATGAGATCAAGGACCTCTTCGGACTTTGCGAGAATTGGTTTAATATGAGGATTTTTCGTTTCTTGAATAACGCGTTCAGAATTTGTTTTTAGTTCTCCAAAGGCCGAAGCGTTGACCTCAACGAGGGTGAGACTAGCGTTTCTGGCGACAGATAGTCCAATAGTTCCAACACCTGCATAGAGATCGAGCACAGTATGTGAGTCTTTAAGGAAGTCTTGAATCTTTAATAACACCTGTTCGTAAACTGGAAGATTGATCTGGAAAAAACCACCTGGGGAATAGGAGTATTGATTATTAAGGAGAGTGTCTGAGAGATTCTTGAAAACTGGATGTGACTTACCGTTTTCAAGCAACCCACCAGAAACCTCACCCTTTTGGTTTGCGCGGAGTAGCAAGGATTGGTATTTTCTGGCATCTTCTTGGCTGTTATTTAGATTATCAATAATTGCTTTAGCACGTTCAAAAATTGCGGGTAGCTCAATAGATGAAGAGGTAATAGGTATTTTTTTATGAGTTCCGCGAAGATGCATGGCCGGATAGATTTTTTCGGTATCGTGGTCATAATAGAGGGAGTATTCCATCTTATTGCGATAAAAATAAGTTTTCGGAGACTCATGGATTTTAATTTTTTCAATTAGCGAATTGTTGATGTCGGTGGATGCTGCTAGATGCTTAAAAAGAGAGGTTAAGATGTTTGATTTTGCCTCCAACTCAGCTTCATCGGTGAGGATTTGCCATGGAGAAGTCGAGAGATATTGCTGATCCTTTGGCTCGATGCGTGAACTTGAGGTGGTTTCAAAGGGGAGGGCAATACCTTCAATTAGGTGGGGCTTCTGTGTGGTAATTTGAAATTTTGATACAGTTTCGCCAGGAATAGCGTTCCAAAGAAAAACCTTAATACCAGATAATCCGGTAAAAATCTGTGAGTTGATGTCGATATCTGATTCAATAAGTCCAATTCCCTGCCCAGTAGTGGCAAAGTTGGTGATTTTGATTGGGGTGGCTGGGGTTGCGATTCTAGGTTCTTTTTTTGTCATTACATCTAGCATATCTCGGGCGATAGTAGATTGCAAGCGTGGCAAGACATCATTAAGATAAGCTGTTGTAAAAAAATACTTAATATCTTGCTTATGCTTAAGATTTTTTCATCTGTTATTTGACTAATTTGATGAAAAATGCTTGAAAAACTAATGAAGACAAGGTAATTTGGGGTTAGAAATTAAATGAGGTTTTAAAGATGCATAAAATCGGAAAAACAATAATATACTGGCTGGTTATAGTGGCTTGTATTAGAGTTTATTGTCGTTCACCAAATTTTGACCAAAGAAAATATCCACCTAGAAGTGAAATGCAGCAAAAAATGCAACAGGAGAGTGATTCTCGCCGAGGTTCTGTTTTTGACTCTTTGCCTACTGAGGCCGATTACTATCGCGAGAGGTCTAAGAATCGGCGAGAACCAGGTTCTGGTTTGTATCACAATGAGTTTTACCAAAATATCCGTCAGAATCTTCTATCAAGACTTGATTATGAAGAAAGAGGTCTGGCGATTGCATATCTTTTGGGTGACAAAAATGAATTAACAAATGTGACAAAGGAAAAAATTCAAGAAGTTGGGGTCTCTCATCTAATTGCAATCTCAGGGATGCATTTAGCGATACTTGTTGGAATTGTAGTTAAAAGCCTTAAGTCATCTTCAAAGCCTCTTAAGACATATTTCTGTGTTGCATTCGTGTTGTTGTATGTGGGGATGATTGGTCTAACTCCATCGCTTCTCCGTGCAACGATTGTGATCTTTTGTCACCTTTTTGCGTCCTATTTTGGAAGAAAAGTACTGGCGTCAAGGATATTAGTAGTGGTAGCTTCCCTGTCGCTCATTATTAATCCGGACAACCTAACCAATGTTGGGTGGCAGCTTTCAATGATGGCCTATACTGGTATCTTAATTTTTTACCCAATGATAGAGAGCTTCTTGTTTGGAAAAGGTAATATAAAAAGAAGTGTAGGGAGAAAAAATAAGAATAGTCTTTGGCGAAAAATTTGTAGGAAGAAACGGGAAGATATGATCTTTGATTTACGTACTGGAGTATTGATGTCGCTAGCCGTAAATCTACTGACGATACCGATTACATTATTTGTCTTTGGTTATTTCTCTATATTATCTTTTCTTGCAACCTTGATTTTGTCACCGATGCTTCCAGTTATATTGGTATCAATAATATTTGTGGGAATAATGCCTCTGACGCTGTACCGTTATGTGGGAGTTTATTTAGTAGGTGGAGTTGGATTAATTAAAATACAGCTTAGAATCATCAATTTAATTTCGGACTGGCAGTATTTTGCGATACATATACCTAAAGGAAGGGTTGAATATTTATTACTCTATCTTCCGGTGCTCTATTTATACTTCTTTTTGCGAAAAAAGAATATCCAGATAGCCAAAAATAATACTAGTGAGCAGGACGAATCTATTGAAAGGAGAAATGAAATGCAGAAAATCGGCACTTATCTTGTCGAGTGGGAGAAACAATTGCAGCTGCGGTGCAAGAATCAGAAAAATTACAGTAGCGTAGCAGAAGCACCTAATAATATGAAAAATGGTGGATGATCCACTATGTGATTGCTTGAAATAAAGTGATAGTGGAAGGAGGAAGATAAAGAATGCGAGGACCGTGAACTCAATGTAATTTCTTGGAATATTTGGTAGAAGGTTAGATATGAAATTGGTAATATCTGTATTAAAAAGATTATTGGTAATTGTACCTGCAAGGGTGGCTAGAATAGATGGTCCAAGATGACGCTTTGTAAGGTAGAAGATAAGGAATAATATTATCTCAATAATTAGAATAACCATAATTGTATTATATCAAAATATCTAGAAGTGTTGGGGCGGACAAAAATAAAATAGAGTAAGTGATTTTAAATGAAGAAGGAGCAAATATATGAGTGGATGATTTTTTGAAGAAAATATGAGTGTATGATTTTTTGATTACTCTATGTTTTTTTGGTTTGATTTTTGAGCTGAATAGGACGATTTTTACAAGCTATTCTACTAAAGAAGTGCTTGCTTATTAGAGAAAACTAAAAGAGCGCGGATGGGCTAACGGTGAAGGCTACGAGACCTGATGAAATATCGCGAACGATCAGATTTGAGGAGAGTTCGGAGCCTTCAATACGGTAGCGAACAATACCACTAGAGTCACGAGCCACCATATAATTCCCCGCCCCACCCTCGATGGTATATTGGGTCCCGTTGTTGTTAAAATAAAATACGCCGTTTTTAAGTAGCGCTTCTCGTAGCGTTGCCATTAAAATTATTCTCCTTGCTCAAAAATATTACTAGATTTGTAATATTCTAAAATAAAATATTACTTTTGTAAAGTATGGAACGGAGAATTTGGCTATTTTGCAATACCTTATGATTGATCGGATAAGCTATCTTTTGCGAAAGGCTTTTTGACGTCATTAATATTGTTAATGACTGGTTTGATATTTTGTAAATACTCTTCAAGATCTTTCGCAGAAATAGAGCCATCTTCGGAAAAACGATAGGTGAGATTTTCGTCCATCTGAGAGTTCTCATGTTTTTCTGGTAGAAAGCCAGGACGAGATCGGTCGATATAAATATCTCCACTGGCGTGATAAAAATAAAGAGAAATGCTAGTAGTAATGATGGCAATAATAGTAGCCAAGATACCAAGGCGAATTAAGGCTTTGCCACCGCTTGAGGTATTACCGCGTAGATTAAATTTTATCATCTTGATTTTTCCTCGTTTTGACTAGATGTAATATTTGTTTGCGTTATCGAAGAATCTTCAGTTATATTACTCTTGGTGGAAGTTGAGGTTGAGGTTGAGTCGGTGGAGTTATTGGATAACTTTTCTCTAAGCTGATTAACGGTCTTGAGGTGGCTTGAAAGTGCTGTATTTACTTTGTTGACCGATTCTTCTAATTGACTACGTAAAAAGCGTACATTTTCTAATTCACTATAAAAAGTGTCGGGCTGATTTTTACAATCAATAGAAATTAATGACTCAAGGCGCTGGCTATATGTCACAAAAAGATTGGTAAAACTATTTCTAGAAGTGATAGTCTCGGATTGAATTGAGATTAATGTAGAGTCTGGCAGGTTATTCTTGATCAGACGTACATTAAGTGGTGATATGTAATTCGAGAGTAGTGTCTGGTAATTAGTTCCTAGAATGACACGGGTTTTTGAATCGTTCCTCTGTACATTCTTAAGACTGGTTTGGATGGATGCGCAGTTCATAGAAATATTGCCGCGTTCAGTGTCATTTAATTTGCGATGGGTGATATTTTTGAGGATATCATCTTCGGCATAGACTGGGTGTGATAGGAAGATTGTCTGCGTGGTGGAAAAAACGCCGAGAAGTAGGCAGCAGAAAGCTGTAAAAATAGAAAGGCTAAGTTTGCTGGATGATGTTTTTTGTGGTGTACTAAACATTACTTGTGTCAATTATAGCATATGCAAGTTAAGGGAGTAGTGGACTAATAGCTTATTTATTTCGTTTTAGGATTACTTTTTGTTTTAGAAAATATTCAAGCCAAGATATCTAAGATAAGATATCTAAGTTGAGAAAGCGAATAGTTTTTTAAAAAAACCATTAACTCCAGAAACCGCGTTTCTTTGCAGTGCGAAACTCTTCCAGTAGTTCTTTTTGTTTTTTGGAGAGATTGGTCGGAGTATCAACGATAATATTTACAATATGTGGTCCACGTTCTTCTCCGCGCATTGGTATACCATGTCCAGATAGCTTAAAAGGAGTGCCAGACTGAGTGCCGGCTGGAACCTTCATAGTGATCTTTCCATCGACAGTTTCAACTTCGACTTCACAGCCAAGGGCGGCGTCGATCATTGAAATATGCTGTTCAGAGAGAATAATGTAGCCTTCACGAGTAAGTGTCTTGTGTGGACGAACACGGATCTGCACAAGAAGGTCGCCAGCTTCACCAGTTTTGTCTGGGGCGGGGCCGCCGCGACCGCGTAGTCGGATGGATTGACCATCATCGATACCGGCAGGGATTTTGAGTTTTATCTCGGACCCATCAATTTGAACGGTTTTTGTAGTACCAAAAACCGCATCTTCAAAGGAGATGGAGAGAACAGTGCGATAATCTGCGCCACGTCGTCTTTGTGTCCTACCGCCATTACCAAAGCCGAAAAGCGTGCTGAAAATATCATCAAAGCCACCTTCTCCGCCACCAAAATCAAAGTTAAAACTTTGGCCATTGAAGGAATATCCGCCACCTCCAAATGGATTGCCGTTTGAAGATGTGTTTCCACCAACACCAGCATGACCAAATTGATCGTAGCGTGCGCGTTTTTGCTTGTCTGAGAGCACCTCATTTGCCTCAGAAGCCTCTTTAAATTTAGCTTCAGCTTCTTTGTCTCCAGGATTACGATCTGGATGATACTTAAGCGCAAGCTTTCGATAAGCTTTTTTAATTTCATCATCGGATGCGTTTTTGGAGACGCCTAAAATTTCATAATAATCTCTTTGTGTAGCCATAACTGGCAATAATTATAGTGTTTTAGCACTCAAAATGCAAGAGTGCTAAAGATTTTGTACAAAAAATAATTATTTAAGTTATAATGAGGTTATAAACGAGGAGTATACGATGAATAAAGATCGACTAATTCTGATTACAAATCCAGGTAGTAGTTCGAGAAAATATGCTTTATATCGAGGAAACGACTTCTTGTGTTCGCTGCACTTTGAATTTGAGGGTAAAAAAGTAATCTATACCTTAAAAAAGCTAGACGGCTCAAAAGAAAAAAGAGAAACTTAATTAAAAGACCTATCTTTTGTAGTAAATAATTTGGAGGAGATTTTAGTTAAGGAGGGTTATTTAGAAGGGGCAACAAAATTGGATGCAATTTTAGCTCGGGTGGCAGCGCCTGGTAGTTATTTTGCGACCGACCATATTGTTGATGAGGAATGTTTAAAGCAGCTCGACATTGCAAAAGAAAAGGCGCCGCTGCATGCTCCTGTCATTGCTAGTGAAATAGAGCAATTGAGAAAAGTATTCAAAGAAACGTTAATTATTGCGATTTCTGACTCAGCCTTTCATAATGACCGTTCGGAGGTTGCAAAATCTTACGCGATTGATACTGAGCTTGCACGGAAATTTGATATTCAACGCTGGGGCTATCATGGATTATCGGTTGGCTCGATCGTACGATTTATGAAAAAAGAGAATATTCTTCCAGAAAAAATGATTGTTTGTCATATTGGATCGGGAGCCTCAGTTACGGCGGTTGAAAACGGCAAATCCGTTGATACGACTATGGGATATTCGCCGCTAGAAGGTTTAATGATGGCTACTCGTGCAGGCTCGATAGATGTGGCTGCGGCACTAGCGATTAAACGTGAACTTGGGCTAAAATCTGATGGTGAACTTGAGAAATATTTAAATAAAAAGTGTGGTCTACTTGGCGTTTCTGGTAAATCGGATGATATGCGAGAGGTCATCAAGGGATGCAACGAGGGGGATCCGCGTGCAAAATTGGCTCGTGAGCTTTATGTGTTGACTTTGAGGCGCGCGATTGGTCAGATGGCGGCAAGTATGGCGGGGGTTGATGCGTTTGTCTTTACGGCAACAATTGGCGAGAGATCAGATGAGATCCGCAGGCTGGTGAGTGAGTCACTATCGTACTTGGGTTTTAACTTGGATAAAGAGACAAATGTCAATGGTATTGATGGGAGAATGACTAATGTGGCGCAAGAGAATTCGAAACCAATATTCGTAATTAAGACGGATGAGTCTGACGAAATGATTATGCGTGCTTTTGATTTGTTGAACAAAAAATAGAAGCAGGGCTTCTAGATTTTTGAAGTATATATTTCTTAGAAAATTACCTCTATTCGATAGAGGTAATTTCGCCATTTTTGAGATGGATAAGGCGTTGATTTCTGGATCCACGGAATTTAAGGGTGAGATCACGTTCAGAAAGAACAAAAGGTCCATCAATTAGAGCATCAAGAGTCTTAAAGAACTCCCATTGTAAGTTATTCTTTTCTTTTATTTCGTCATAAGTATAGCCAGAAAAAGACCAAACATTCCAACCAAGTTCTTCCTTAGCGAATTTGGCGATTTCGATACAAGCTGCGGCTTGAATTGATGGTTCACCACCACAGAAGGTCAGACCGGTTTGTCCTTTGAGTTGTCTAAGCTCTTCTTTGATATCTTCAACGTCAACTAGGACTCCACCTTCTGGATCCCAAGTCTCCTGGTTTTGACATCCTTTGCAGTGAATAAAACATCCTTGAGTCCAAATAACTGCGCGAAGGCCATATCCATTCACGATACTGTCATGCTCGATTGGACCTGAGAGCCTAATGTGTTGGCTGTCGGAGCCTGGCACGGGTGATTTAAAATCTGTTGTCATATAAAAATCCTTTTGTAATTCCCCTTTCGTTATAACTAAAAGTTAGGAGGGGTACTCCTAACTTTTAGTGACTGCCTAGGAATTATTCTTTTCCAAGAGCAGAAGCTGCATTTGCTTTAGCGGATTCGCGAGCTGCTTTTTGAGCTTTGGTGTAAGTACCAGTAACGTTGTGTTTGACACGGTCGTGCTCTTCAGCCTTCTTGCCATCATTCCAGCGTTCTAGTGAGCCAACGAGGTAGCCAGTAATGCGGCGAAGTCTCTCGAAAGGAACGTCGTCTTCGACGCGTCCACATGATGGGCAGCGGTCGCCGGCGATGATGCCAGAGAAGCCACAGACTGGGTCGCGGTCAACAGGGTGGTTGACGGATCCGTAGCCAATACCTGAGTCGTGCATTTTACGGATGACTGCTTCAAAGGCGTCAATATTCTGTGAAGGATCGCCATCAAGCTCGATGTAGGAGATGTGGCCAGCTGGGCAGAGTGCATGATAAGGAGCTTCAATTTCGATTTTCTCAAAGGCTGAGATTGGGTAGTAGACTGGGACGTGGAAGGAGTTGGTGTAGTAGTCACGGTCGGTAACGCCTTTAATGACGCCGTATTCTTTGCGGTCGATTTTAGTGAAGCGACCGGAGAGGCCTTCAGCTGGGGTACCAATAACACCGAAGTTAAGGTGGTATTTCTTTGAGTAGTCATCACAGCGTTTGCTCATGTGGGTGATAATATCAAGACCTAATTCCCTAGCTTCCTCAGATTCACCGTGGTGTTTGCCGATCATAGCAACGAGAGTTTCAGCAAGGCCGATGAAGCCGATTGAAAGTGAACCATGTTTAATTACATCACGAAGAGTGTCATTTGGTTTGAGCTTTTCACTGCCAAACCAGTTGCCTTCGCCCATGAGGAATGGGAAGTTGCGGACGTGTTGATTAGCTTGGAATTCGTAACGTTCGAGAAGTTGGTCTTTACAGAGATCCATGAGGCTGTCGAGTTCTTTGTAGAATCCGGTCCAGTCGGCTTCTTTGCGCTCCTTGAGAGCGATACCGTGCTTGATGCCTAGACGTACGAGGTTGATAGTGGTGAATGAGTTATTACCACGACCAGTGACGATGCCGTCAGATTCTGGGAAGACAGATGAGAAGACGCGAGTGCGGCAACCCATGGTTGCAATTTCGGTATTGTAGTCACCTTTTTTGTAGTACTTAATATTGAAAGGTGCGTCGATGAAGGTGAAGTTTGGGAAGAGACGCTTGGAAGAAACTTCCATAGAGCGCTTGAAGAGGTCATAGTTTGGATCTTCTGGGTTGTAGCTAACACCTTCCTTAACCTTGAAGATGGAAATTGGGAAGATTGGGGTTTCACCGTGACCAAGGCCTTTTTCGGTTGCGTCAAGTTGGTTTTTAGATACTAGGCGACCTGCTGGAGTTGTGTCGGTTCCAAAGTTGATTGAAGTAAATGGAACCTGAGCACCGGCGCGAGAATGCATAGTGTTAAGGTTGTGGATGAAGCCTTCCATAGCTTGGAAAGTTTGTTTCTCAACATCTTCATTTGAGGTTTCAATAACAGTTTCAGGAATTTTAAGTTTCTTGAGGGTTTCGTTGTCGCCGTAAGCAATGTCGTCTGGAATCTTGATGTCAACTTTTTTACCAGAGTATTTATTGTATTTTTCAAGGTTGGAGCGAAGAGCTTTCTTGAAGGATTTATTTACACCTGGAGCCATAGCGTAGTCAAAGTTTGGAATTGACTGGCCACCGTGCTGTTCGTTCTGGTTTGCTTGGAGGATAATGGCGGCAAGGGCAGCGTAGGAGGCGATTGAGTTTGGAGTGCGGAGATGGCCGTGACCAGTATTGAAGCCACCATTTGCGAAGAGCTTGAGTGGGTCGGTTTGACAGCAAGTTAAGGTACCAGTAGCGTAGAAGTCAAGGTCGTGAATGTGGATGTCGCCATTGTCATGGGCTTTTGCAAAACGTGGGTCCATGAGTACGGTTTTGGCAAAGACCTTAGATCCTTCAGCGCCAAATTGTAACATTTTACCCATTGCTGAGTTACCATCTACGTTAGCGTTGCTACGTTTGACATCAGAGTCTTCTGAAGCGTCAGCAATAGCGATGGTTTTATAGATACCCATAAGGTTTGATTTTGCATTACGGGTTGTGTTGCGTTCTTGGCGATAAGTGATATAAGCTTTAGCAGTTCGTTTGAAGCTTGAATCCATGAGAACCTTCTCAACTAGGTCTTGGATTTGCTCAACGGATGGAGTGCGTTCTTTAATGGTTTCACCAGCAAGTTTTACTACTTTTTCTGCCAATTGAGCGGCGCGGTCGTGCTTGAATTCTTCGGTGACTGCTCCTGCCTTAGCGATGGCGTCAGTGATCTTTTCTTGGTCGAAATCTACGATTTTACCATCACGTTTGACGATTTTTTTGAACATAAAAAATTACCTCCTTGATTGTGTCCAAATTTTCTTTCAAAGTTTTTTGATTAAATTTTTGTTATTAGTGTAATATTTGTGACGCTACATTTAGTGTCTGCAATTATTCTATGACACTAAATGTAGTGCGTCAATAGAAAAAGCTTATATTTTTGTTGTATTTTATACACAGATTTTACAGGGATGGGAGTATAATATATAGAGTATGAAAATGAATAAAACTTTTGGAAAATTTGAGCCAAAACGCTGCTGGGTTGGTGATGGCCAGAAGATTTGTTATGAAACGCGCGAGGAAGCGGAGGTTGCGGCACAGGTGGCAGCTTATGACTATGGCGCACCAGAACTTTCGGTTTATAAATGTGAATATGGCAATCACTGGCACCTCTCATCCAATCATATTGAGAAGAATTCTGGCCGTATTTAATAGAGGTTATTATTTTTAATTAGATTATTATCTAATTAAATTTTATTATTAATCAGCGTACCTAATAAAAGTATTGAGTGTAATAAAGGATTTGTCGGAGGGGGCTAACATATTTTACGCCACAATCTGGTACTAAAGGAGTTTGGGTAACCTTAGCGATATAAGGGTTTGGGGATACGTGTTGACCTAGCTGATCAATGCTTTGAGTGTACTTGTTTCGATTCAAGGTCTGGCTGTTGGTTTTTGGGATTTTGGTTATCTTTTCAGATACCTTACGACCTAAAATACTGTAGTTAATGACTTTTATTTGATGGTCTGTGTCGCGGTTAAGATCAGTAATAGACAGATGATTTTGATTAGTGAATCCAGCTATGTAGTCGTCAATGATTATTAGGCGATATGGAAAAAGAGTTGTATCTTGTACTTTTTCTGGTTCTGGCAGGAAATATAGATCAAAATCCTGATTGGATTTTCCGTTTTCTTTGACAGTGATTTGAGTGTGGGAGATGGAGTGTATTGGAATATCAATGCTTTTATCTACCGTATTGATTGATTGAATCTTGTTATTTTGTATGATATTCCACTCGATATTCTTTATTCCTAGACGAGTAGAGTGCACAAGGCGTGTCCGTGGAAGGACATTAGATGAAGATGAACTTAAGAGAGGTGAATTCATTAAATATTTATTTTGGATTTTGGACTTTGGATATGTACTCAAACTGAGATGAACGGAATCAAAACGGGGCTTTAGAATGTATTCTAAAGTGTTTTTGTATTCCAAAGCATTTTTCTGTTTGCGTGCGTCGGGTTGGTAAAAATTATTGATTATTTCTTCGTCAGATTGATGTTGTAAGAAGATAGATTTAGTAGACAACTTTTTCTCAAATGAGGTAAGCATCTGATTTGTGTTATAGAAAGCGACGGAAATCAATTTTTGGTTTATCAGTTTGTTCAATTCCTTAATTTGGTTACCATCTGGACTATCAAACGTATGAGTATTTTGATAATTTGGAGTAACTATAAACAGTAGGTGTTTGTGGTTCTTTTCCCATAAGCCATATTTAATTACATTTTGGATGGATGAATTGATTAATTTTGGAACATTAATGTCGTTAATGTTGCGTTGTTCCTTCATGTAAGAGCCAATAATACTACTAGCCCTAAAAGGTGTGAGGGTTTCAGTATAGAGGCTAAGTCTTATCATAATTCCCTCTTTTTTGTCTAGACTTTTTGGTACATGGATAGGTTTTATTGGTTGTGAATTTTGTGGATGAAATAAATTATATTTGTCGATTTCGGCTTGATTAAAGAATCCATAGGAATAAAAAGTAACGGATTTGCAGTTATTTTGATATGCTACGTTGACGATTTTATTAATAAGTAATTGGATTCTGGAATTTTCATGATAAGAGATTAGATTTGGAATCATAATATGAAGATCTTTAGGTTGATCATTTGTATTTTGGCTAGTAGTTGAATCTAGTGATTTCTTACCAAGATCTTGTGGAGAATGTTTTTCAAGTAGACTTGACCTGAGTCTCTCGGCTTGATCTTTTGTAATCTTTAAGTCATTCTGTTGAAAATAATAAACCAAGTGCTGCTTATTCTTTGGTTTTAATGGTTTGAGCTTGAGGTTTGATAATTTTTGTTCTTTAATGAGCTTGCGGTAGATTATTTCGGCTGCTTCCCTATAAGCGCCAAAACGTGAGTAAGAAACATGTCCATTAAAAATTCGTGCTAGCATGGAGCTACTAGGTGATTGTGTGGCATCAGTGAAACCAAAGGGGTCGATACTGCTTCCGCAGATAAAATCGGCGATATTACACCAAGCTCCAACTTTTTGATTAAAACTTCGTTTGATATAGGGGTGAAGTCCACCTAAAAGACCTTGCTCCACGTAGCAATCTGGAACATTTTGCCGATAGGGTGAAAAATTTTTATTACGGCAGGCCGGTGGTAAAAGTCCAAAACCTTCGGGAAGATATAGCTTTGGATCACCAAAGCTAGCGTAGTAGAAGATTTTACGGGAATTAAATTTTGATAAAGTTTGACTTATCACCATGGCGCCCTGCGAGTAGCCGGCGAGAATAAAACGAGTGTTCGGGCAGCTTGAAGATACTCTATGGTAGAGATTTTTTAATTCTTGCATGCCAGTCTGAATGCTTTGACCAAATTCAAAAGATTGTCCACCGCTTAGAATTGCTCCAGAGATAATCTTAGGTTGTTCGATGCCAATAGCTGGATATTGAGCACCATATTGGTTTGACTCGCCGAGTTGATAATAGCTGTAAGTGAGACCATCTAGGCGGTTGAAAATATCTTTAATGGCGCTTGAGAAGCTTTGGTGGTCAATATCATTAAGTCCCTGGCCGGAACCGCGTGCAAAAATTACGTAAAAATCTGAGCACGGAGAGGCCGCATTGGTTATTGGTGGATTAAAATGTGAAAAAAGAATACAAAGTAGCAAAGAAAAACAGTACATCAAAAATCTTCTAAGTCGTGACAAAAACAAGAGCCTAAAGATAGATTTTAGGTTTGGAAAAGGTTAACTTAAGTATGGGCCACTTTGATGGAAGATGCAAGGAGAAAAGACGGTTTTTGGACTTTCATTACTTTTTATCTCTGTATATGTTGTAAAATAGACTTAGCATAAGTAAGATATTGATAGTTCTACTGAGCTCTATCGATAGCTCTACCGATGACTCTATTGATAACTCTATTGACGGATTTGTGCTTTTGATAGGTATATAGATAAGTTTGTGGGTGGAATAGAAGTTGCATACTGATTGACAGATGTGAATGAGTGATATAGAGTTTTTGAAAAGGAGTGTTAATGAATCAAGATACGAATAATAGAGAAGTGCCTGAGTGGGATGCTTATTTTATGGGGATTGCTGAGGAGGTGGCTAAGCGTTCAAAAGATCCTTCTTCGCAGAATGGCTGCGTGATTGTTGATTCAAGGAAACGTCCAGTTTCTTTTGGGTATAACGGGACGATTCAAGGTGCGGATGAATCAAAGATGACTTTAAGTGAACGTCCGATGAAATATTATTTTGCTATTCATTCAGAAATGAATGCGTTACTTTTTGCGGGACGCGATGTAACGGGTTGTACGCTCTATAATAAGATGGCGACTTGTGAAAATTGCTTGAAATATTGTTTGCAAGCAGGAATTAAACGTTTTGTCTATAAAGAACTCAGGGTTGGATCTTATCGAAATGGTGAGAAAAAATCAATGACAAATATCGCTACTGACGAAGCTATTATCCGATTATTAGTAGCTTGTCCTGATGTAGAGACATTAAATATCACCAATGGTAAGACTTATATCGAAGATATTTTAGACAGCTACGACAAAGACTCAGATGAATATCAGAGCTTAGTGAAATGGGTGAAATAAAACACTTAGAGATCTTGATTAATTAATGCAAACAATTCATCAGGAACTTCATAGTTGATTAAGTGACCAGATTTTTGGATAAAAGTAGCTTTGCCGTTAAACTTCTCAGCAACTTTTTTGGTTTTCATTGGATGATTTAGCCGGTCTTCCCTTCCTGCAATAAAAAGCAAGTTTTTGTAAAATTAAAATCGGAGATTGCGTGTTTAACAGAGAATTTGGCTGCCTTGATTTCATCACTAATACTAGTAAACTTTTTTGCACAAAGCATCGTGGTATCAAGAATCTGTTTAAAGTGGGGCTTTCCCATTGTCCCAATTAGATATTTTGTAACAATAAAGCTAATTAATTTATTTGGAATGAAGGCGATCAGAGGAATAATTGTGGAAATAAATTTTGGTGTATGTTCTGAGATTGGTGAAAGGAAAAAGATCTTTTCATTAATTAGGTTTGGGTATTTTTCAGCAGTGGCTGCAGCAATGATTGACCCCATTGAATGGCCAATTAAGATTGGCCGGTCGAGATTCTTATCTAAAATATAATCTGCAATCCAGGTTGCATATCCCTCAGCGGTAAAATTTTTTAGAGTCGGTAGTTTTTCGGATTGTGTATTGAAAGCAGGAGGAATATCCGGTGCATAAACAGGATATCCGAGATCTTTAAACTTTGTTATGACTTCTTCGAGACCAAAATGATTGCCGCGAAAACCGTGGACAAAAAGCAGGGCTGGCTTCTCCTTTTTGGTGGTCATAGAATACCTCCGTTTTAATGATTATTTTGTGCGAAGACCATATTTTTCGATAGTTTCGGTAATGCCGTCACGATCGAAACCGATAATTTGGATAGGATTTTTGTTATCTTTGTCTGTGATAACAGTTACAGGGACAGCAGTGATACCTGGAACGGTGTTTGCGTCAATTTCTTGGAAATCAATTCCTTCTTCATTAAGCCAATTCATAAGAGCATGGCAATAAATACAAGTAGGGGTGGTATAAACTTTAATCATAATAAGTATATTATAGCAATTTCAATGGAATTTGTCGAATTAAAGAGTTTTTGCTTTGTCGAGCTGGGGGTCTTTACCACTGTTAATGTCGTTGTAGGTACGTTCAACTTCAATATCTGGAGAGATGCCAGTCTTGTTGATGGTTTGGTTATCTGGTGTATACCAGTGGGCGGTAGTAACTTTGAGTAGTGCACCGCCGGAGAGCTCAAGCATAGTTTGGACGACGCCTTTGCCATAGGTTTTTGTGCCAACAATGGTGGCTTTTTTGTAATCTTTGAGAGCACCAGCGACAATTTCTGAGGCTGAAGCGGTGGCGTTATTGACGAGCACAATGGTTTTAGTGTCTTTTAGAACAGCTTCACCGCGCTTTGCGTAGGTGATAGTTTGTCCTGAGGTGGTGGATTTTTGAATGAGAATCTTGTCTCCATCGAGCCAAAGTGAGAGAAGATCACGTTCAGCTTTGACGAAGCCACCGCCGTTATTTCTTAAATCTAAGATGACTTTATTAATACCTTTTTTCTTAAAATCTTTTGCAAATGACTCCACGAGTGTGCCAGTGTCTTCACTAAAACGGTAGACGGAAATAATTGCAGTTTTGTCTTGATAAGTCACATCGGCAGAGACATTATTTATTTTTTCGCGAATGAGTTCGAAATCAAGCTTCTGTTTTTCGCGAGCGACAGTTAGTTTAACTTTTTCTCCAGACTTACCGCGAAGTTTACTAGCTATGATGTCAGTATCCTTATCCCAAACTTCTTCGTCGTTAATTGCAAAGATGACATCACCGGCATGAACCCCGGCTTTTCTGGCTGGATTATCTGGGAGGGTTCTGGTGACTACAACGTAATCCCCTTGCTTCATCATTTCGATTCCTACCCCAGCCTCCTTAATCTCGCCGTTAAGGCTAGATTTAAAGTCGACGGCTTCTTTGGCGTCGAAATAAACAGTATAAGGATCACCAAGTGAGGCGGTCAATCCTTTCTTTGCCCCTTCGATCATGGCAGCCTTATCGATACTTCCATCGTAGTTTGCTGAAATTTGAGAATAGACTTCGTTTAGTTCTTCCCATTTGACTGGGGTAGAAACTTTTTGGTTTAAATTGATGTATGGCGAAAATTGTAAATATAGATTATTCCAGTTTGCACCGATAAAAGCGCCGACAATTAGGGTAACGAAGCTTAAGACAGCGGTTGCGCCGAGACTGACTTGCCTACTTTTTTCCGTATTCTTCATGTATTAGATTATAACATAGCAGAAGCGGTATGACTTACTAATCAAAACGGATCAAGTAATATCCGGCAGGGTGGTTTATTAATCAAAATGGATGAAGTAATATCCAGCAGGACTTACGCCAACACGGTAACCGAAGTCGCCCCATTGTCCTGAACGTGAGGAATAGAGATTGTTGTATTCAGAGACATTCATAGTGCCATTGGCGTTGACTGATTCAACCCACATTACGTGACCCCAGGCACCAGAGGCGGTTTGGGCAATTGAGTGAGCACTTGGTGTGCGGTCGACACGATAGCCGAGTGATCTGGCGGCCGCAGCCCAGCTATAAGCATTTCCCCATCCGGTAACACGAATGTGTGGGCCCCAGTATTCTACAGCCTTGTAGGCGGCGTAACTGGTACATTGGCAAGTGTAGTATGAATCAAGGATGCCGCGGATATTATCGCGTGGACAGGCAAAACCATAATTGCCGATGAATGATTCATAACTGTTGTAGCCGTTTGCGACAGTACCGAATCCTCCACCATTGCGCATTCTTTGCAGGTGATCGCTATATTCTTGATTAATTAATTTAATCTTTTCTTCACGAGAAGTGGCGGCTTCGAGTGCAAAGGCAGCTGCATTGTCACGATACTTTAGGATTAGTTCTTGTTGTTCAATTTTTTTATCTTCAACGGCTTTACGCTGAATTTGTTGGTCCGCAATAACGCGTTCTACTTCTGTTTTTTGCTTCTCCAAGTCCTGTTTCATGGTTTTGACGGTTTGAGCGGAGAGAGTAACCTGGTTTTTTGCGGTATCCACACGGGTTTGGCGCTCAGCAAAATCTGAAATCGAGCTGGAGCCAGCAAGAATCATGATGGCATCACCGTCGTCTTCAAAATGGAGATTAATTAGCATGTTAGCTAGAGCTTGCTGTTGAAGCTTTAGTTTTTTGGTAGTTTCCTCAACTTTTAGCTTTAGGTCTTCGGCTTCGGCTTCATTAGCCTTAATACGTGCCTCATACATGGTGATTTCTTGCTGTAAGCGTTCGACTTCTCCTTCAAGAGTAGTGGCAGCTTTGGAGGCTTCGTTGGCCTTGACAGTAGCTTCGTTTTCTGCTTTTTTTGCGGCACGACAAGCATTTGAGGTACAATAGGCTTCGTTTTCAATGGCTAAAGCTTGCTTTGGATTGTCAAAAAGATTTGGTAGAAAATTGAAGCCAAGAACGAGGACGGTGACAAAAATAAACAGTCTTTTTAGTTTAGATAGGGACGTGCGATTCGATTGTTTTTTGGCTTGTTTTTTTCTTTTTGTCATATTGTAACCTCCTTTCGGAATGTTAGCTTTTGTGGATAGATTTTAGCATAAGAAGTATATAGAGTCAAATTATTTGAAAGGTGAGTTGATTTTACTGGGGCAAATAATATTTATGTATCGATTCTTTGAATTTTTTGCAGTGAACTAGTTAAACACGTTTCAGATATTTGGAGACGGCAAGGCGCGATGAAGTGAAGGCAATAATAAGACCGAGCCCGATAAGCGCGAGCGCAATTAAGCCCATACTTGGAGAATAAATATATCTACTAATTTCACTCACATCGATGTCGTAAGAAGCGAGCTTTGGTGCGGCAAAGCCAAAGAGGATGAATCCTAAAATTGTGGAGAAAATACCGGCGAGTATTCCTGAAATCATTGCTTCAACAAGAAATGGGCCGCGCACAAAATGGTTATCGGCACCGACTAGTTTTTCCATATAAATCTCTTCACTACGAGAGTAGATCGCCATGCGAATGGTATTGAAAATGACGAGGATTGAGATGATGAGGAAAATGCCGGAGAGTGCAAAACCTCCTGTTTTTGCAATATTAGCCCAAGAGGCAATGGTTTCGATGGCGGTGTCATTGGTGTTATAGGTTGGCTCTTTTTTAGGGTCAATATTGTCGCGGAAGGTAGTATCGGTATTTACGATATCTTTAATATTGTCAAGCCTGTCGGCGTTATAAACTTTTACGCGGAGTGTGGACTGCATGGATTTTAGCATCAATTCCTTCATATCATCATCATTTAGCGTAGCAAGGAGTGCGACGTCGCCAGCTTTTTTAGTCTCTTCCGTAAATTTTGCGTATTCCTGTTCGGAAGTGGAATATTCTGCAGATTTGACATTGGCGTCTTTCTTAATAATGTCAGTCATTTCCTGGAGAACAGAAGTTTCGGTGCCAGGTTTAAAGAAAATAGTGATATCGATTTTATCGCGCATTCGATCAGCGGTTGATGAAAGAATAATGCTAGCAATTACGGTGACAAAAAGGAGAATCAAGGTTAGGGTCATGACAAATGTTGAAGTAATGGAGAGCCAGATATTGCGACCATAACCGATGACGCCGTATTTCAAAATGCGTAAGTTATTGCGCATAAGGTTACCGCGACTATTTTTTGACATGGTTTTTAGGCGATCGATTGTAGTATTTTTGCTTTTTTGTTTCATGATTCTCTGTCTCCTACTGAATTAAGCGCCTACGCTTTGGCGTTTTGTGTTCAGTTAATTCATTATTATTTTCGTTTTGATTAATATTAACTTCGATAACTGATTTTTTGTGAGCTAGTGGGTTCTCTTCAGGTGATAGGTACGACGTGGCACGCATATAGCCTGGGTGAGGTAATCTTGAGATACCATCATTATTGCCATCGAGACGATAAATGCCATGTTCTTTTTGGTCGGAAACAATCTTGCCATCTTTCATGGTAATAACACGTTTCTTGAGGAGATTCACGATACTGGCGTCGTGAGTAGTGACTAAAACTGTTGTACCGTAATCATTAATTTTCTGTAGTAAATCGATAATTTCCTTTGAGGTTAAGACATCAAGATTACCAGTGGGCTCGTCGGCAATGAGAATTTTTGGCTGTCGTGCTACGGAACGTGCGATTGAGACGCGTTGCCTCTCACCACCTGAAAGATTATCTGGAAAACGGTAGGCTTTATCGGATAGCCCAACTAGGTCGAGAACTTTTGGAACCGTATTTTCGATTTCGTGATTGCTCATCCCGGCAATTTCTAGAGCAAAGGCAACGTTTTCGTAAACCGTGCGGGTTGGGAGTAATTTATAGTCCTGAAAAACCACACCGATGCGTCGTCTGTAGTTTGGGATATGCTTTTTCTTAACATAATCAAGATCAATACCGCCAATTACGATTTTACCGGAATCGGGAGTTTCTTCTTTGGTGATCATTTTGAGAAGTGTCGACTTGCCTGCACCAGATTTTCCGACGAGAAAAACAAATTCGTTGGCTGCAATATGCATGGAAATATTATCAAGGGCAGGCCGGCTGTCGCCGTGATAATGTTTGGTGACATGGTCGAACAATATCATACCAATATTTTAACATAAACACATTGTGAGTAAAAGCTTAGAATTTTATAAATTAGTTTTCACCGATTTGTGATTCAAGATAGGCGTCAATAAAACCATCAATTTTACCATTAAGGACGGCGTCGGCGTCGGTTTCCTCGTATTTAGTGCGAGTATCTTTGACAAGTTTGTATGGCTGAAGCACGTAATTTCGAATTTGCTGACCCCACTTTGCAGATTCGCCGGCACGAAGTTGATTAATTGATTCTGCCTGCTGTTCTTGTTGCATCTGGATTAATTTTCCGCGCAAAATTTCCATCGCCTTTTCACGATTTTGTAGCTGGGATCTTTCATTCTGAATTGCAACAACCGTGTTGGTCGGAAGGTGGGTAATGCGGATGGCTGAGTTGGTAGTATTAACGGATTGGCCGCCGTGGCCACCAGCATGGTAGGTATCAATACGGAGATCTTTTTCATCGATTTTTAAATCATCTTCACTGTCGAGAATAGGGAGAATTTCAACAAGTGAGAAAGAGGTTTGGCGTAAATTGTCGGCATTAAATGGTGAAAGTCGGACAAGACGATGTACGCCATGTTCTGATTTTAGATTGCCATAAGGGTAATTTCCGTAAACTTCATAAACGGCGGTTTTTATACCGGCTTCTTCCCCAGCGGTTCGTTCGATGAGCTCTACGGTATAATTATTTTTTTCAAAAAAGCGTAAATACATACGTTCAAGCATGCCAGCCCAGTCCATGGCTTCGGTGCCACCAACTCCGGCGGTAATTCGTATAATGGCATTTTTTTCATCGTACTGATTAGTGAAACGAAGAGCTTTTTTCAGTCCAGCAAGAGTCTGTTCCATTGAGGTGAGCTGATCGTTGATCTCTGAAAATAAATCTGGTTCTTGAAGTTCGAGAATTTCCTGGAGGTCAGAGGTTTGCATTTCTAACATTTGCCAAGGTTCGACTTCAGACTTGAGGCGACTAAAACTAGTATTTACTTTTTTGGCATTTTCAGGATTTTGCCAGAGCTCTGGTTCAGAGATTTGGCGTTCAAGATCTTCGAGCTTTGCGATTTTTTGCGTAATTTGAAGCTTCTGCCAGGTAGTGGTAAGGTCTGACTTGAGGATGGAAAGTCGTTTTTCGAGATCATTCATGAGATTATTATATCAAAAGTGGCACTGACGCGAGTCTATAATTTATGGTAAGATAAACAAATATTATGACGACTTTAAGTGAAATTAGACAGACCAATCAAGAGGGGCGTATTGCGCGAAAAAATCATCGTGCGCACGAGTATGATTGGGATTGTTGCGAATATTTTCCTGGTAATTTTTAAAACTACAATTGGACTTTTATCAAACTCGATTGCAATTGTACTTGATGCGGTAAATAACTTGTCGGATGCGGCGAGTTCTTTGATTACGATTGTGGGGACAAAATTAGCCGGAAAAGAACCAGATAAAAAGCATCCTTTCGGACATGGTCGAATCGAATATTTAAGTGCAATGCTGATTGCGGTAATTATCTTGTATGCAGGTATTACGTCCCTATTTGAATCGGGGAAACAGATTATTCACCCTGAGACGCCTGACTATAATCCAGTGTCACTCATTATTATTGGAGTGGCAGTTGTGGTGAAGATCGTACTAGGATTTTATGTTAAACGGGTTGGGAAAAAGGTCAACTCGGATTCTTTAATTAATTCTGGTGAAGATGCGACGCTTGATGCGGTGATTTCGTTTTCGACCTTAGTGGCAGCAGGTATATTTTTATTCTTTCAGATTTCGCTTGAGGCGATACTCGGCGCAATTATTTCGGTTGTAATTTTGAAATCGGGAATTTCAATGTTGAAAAGTACAATTTCTCAGCTTCTAGGTGAGCAAAGTGATATAGAGATTGCGAAGAAGATCCAGAAAACTGTTATGCAATTTCCAAATGTTTTAGGAGTGTATGATTTAGTTTTAAATAATTATGGACCAAATCGCTGGAATGGGTCGTTGCATATTGAAGTGCCAGATACTCTGGCAGTAGCAGATCTAGACCAGTTATTGAGGGAAATTGCGATTAAGGTGATTCGGACGCATCAGGTTCTCTTGACTGCGATAGGAGTGTATTCTGTAAATACAAAAGATAAGGAAGTGGTGGCAGCACAGAAGAAGGTGAAAGAAATAGCGTTAGCACATAAATACATACGGCAAGTGCATGGCTTCTATTTAATGAAGGAGCAAAAAAGGATGCGATTTGATTTAGTAGTGAGTTTTGATGCTGAAAATCGCGAGGAAGCTTTCCGGGCGGCGGTCGAGGATATTAAGAAGGCATTTCCTGGATATGAATTACAGGTGGCGATGGACGCAGATTTTATGGAGGAATAAGCTACAGTAATCGGTGAGGTAGATTCTATGGGGGGATATAGAGGAATAAAAAATAGACCATTAGAGGTCTATTTTAAAATTCAAATTGGCTGGACCTGCAGGATTCGAACCTGCGAATGACGGGACCAAAACCCGTTGCCTTACCACTTGGCGAAGGTCCATTAATATGATTATTATTTTATCACAGATTTTAGCGGTCGTAAACTTGAATGCCACAGTTTTTGAGACGAGTCTCAATCGCGCTGTCATAGAGTGCTGAATAGAAGAGTCCTTGTTCGGTTCCTCCACGAAGTACGTAGTCGATCATACGAATAATACCAGCATGGGCAACGATGAGGATTTTTGCATCTTCCCCATAATTTTCTAAGGCATCAGTTTGAATATATTTTAGAATGCGGTCGATGCGCTGGAACATGTGTGGTACAGATTCCATCTTGAAGCGATCGGCATTAAAACCGTCTTTCCAGCTAATTTCATGAATGCGAGAACCTTCTTTTCCCTCAAAAACTCCAAGTCCACGCTCGATGAGATCCTCTGAGTAGCGAATAAAACAATTGGCATTTGGCTGTTCTTTGTCGAGGTAGATGTGACTTAACTCAATGGAATCTTCAAGGCTAAGATCACTAAAAATTGACTTGTCCGGAATTGAGCGACCGAGGATAATTTGACAGGTTTTGGCGGCTCGCTGTAATGGTGAGGAATAGGCAATATTGAAACGAACGTTTTTTAGTTCCTCGCGAGCTTTGAGTGCCTGAAATTTTCCGGTAGTGTTTAGTTCAATATCAGACCACCCTTGGTTGATACCAAGAGTATTCCAACTTGTTTGTCCGTGTCTTACTACATAAAATTTCATTGACCCACCGTAACTATTAACTTCTACTATTTATTTAACATACTCCAATGCCCCAGAGGAGAACAATGAGGGCACCTGCCGCGCAAAGGACGATACCAAGACCACCCCAAAAGTAAGTCATTGAATTATCGTTTTTGATATTTTTTACATCTCTATTTTTTGGTTTTTTGGTGACTTCCTTACTACTGGTCTTTGCGAGGGGTTTTGTGGTCTTTACTGGGGATTTTGCGGTAGTCTTTGCTGGAGTTTTTGTGGTAGATTTGCTTGATTTTTTAGTAATTGTTTTTGCCATAATGTTTATTCTATTAATTCTTATGTTTATTCTAGCGCGACCTAGAACAAAAGTAAAGTTTAAGACCTAAGGACTTCTTATTTACTAATTTTAAAGTGTAGGAAAAGAATTAAAATATTTAGTAGGTTTTAAAAATCACGCTGCCTTTGCTTACTGCTACGGCGAAGTTTTTCAAGCTGCTTACGACGTTCAATCATGGCCAAAACTCGGTCAGCTTTTTGATTATTTTGTTGTTGTAATTCAGAAGGTGTGAGGAAAGCTACATCTTGTTCAGTTGGTCTTTTGTTATAGTTTTCGAAAAAGTTTTTAAAGTATTCTTGATTTTCGGACTCGGCTAGATAATTAAAGTTGCTAAGTGGTACTGAGAAAGGTAGGTTTGCATAGACTGGCTGCCAATAGGTAACTGGAGAATTTTTGATTTGAGGATTTTGTGGGATTGCAATTGGCGGCACGGTCATGCGGTGATGATAGGCGGCGCGTAATTCTTCAGTGCTGCCTACGCATTCAAATGGTTTCATTTCTCCGCCGACGCCAAGGAGCCCTTTGAAGGTTTTGGTGAGATTTGGATCAAGGAAGAGGTCGACGTCGTTAAAGAGTGACTGGAGATATTGTGGTGGAATAAATGGACAAAATAATAGATAGGAATTTGCACATTTTGGACAGTGTCCACACCATTTGAGGGTACTGTTGTGGTTATTTTGCTTGTAGTTTGCCTCATTGCAAGAGCTAAAGCTATACCCGTATTTTTGCCAACATTTTTGAACAAAGAGATCTGCTACGCGAAGTTCACTAAGGTGGCGGATTGGAGATCCGACATGGAGGTCTGGAGAAAGGTATCGATTGATATATTCAGTCATCAACTGTTCAGCCTGCCAAGTTTTTGACCACTGGTGATTGACTGGTAGATCGCCGATCATAGCATGTGGTTCTTCACCTTCGCGACCAATGCTGGTCATAATGATGTTCTGAGGGTTTAAGATGGCCTGAATAATTGCGAGAGACTCGACAATAAAAGTAACCGGTACGTGACCATTTAATCCACCAGAAAGCTGGAGATGTTGGCGATCGATTTGTCGATAAACGATACTGGCTTTTTGATGATTAAAATTATCATCTAGGTGATCAATGACGTTTGGATGGCTGTGGTCGGGGTTACTAGAGATATACCATGGTGTAAAGTTAATGCTTCTCTCATTGAGAAGTTCGGCTACTAAAAGACTGTCTTTACCACCGGATTGCAATGCTAGGATACCATTTCCGCGATAGCTGACGGCTGGTTTATTTTGGAAGCCATTGGTGGCGCGAAAAGTTGCAAGTTTGGAGCGATCGAGCCGATTTTCAAAGGCGTATTGACTGAGACCTTCTTGATAAACAGTTGAAAAGAAACGTGCTTGAAAATCATCAAGTGGTCGATCAAGTCGAATATTGGCAGTTGGATGTGCCTTATAGTAACTCGTACCAATCAAGATGAAAGCGAGAAACATCGCCTGATCGAGGAGTTGATTTAATTCTGGGTCATCAAGAATATTAAAAATGCTGGTTTCACTGCCGGGTTTTGGAGCAAAATAAATTTTTTCTGTGAAAATAACATTATCAATTCCCTGGTAAACAAATGAGGCGATACGAGTAGAACGATCAAAATAATAACTCAGAAAACGAAAAACAGCATCACTGGATGGCACGACCGGCCTTGTGAGCGGGGTAGACTGATTAGGTTGAGCTGATTTTTTGCTGAGCG
The DNA here is from genome assembly GCA_013332965.2 of Candidatus Saccharimonadota bacterium. GTDB lineage: Bacteria > Patescibacteriota > Saccharimonadia > Saccharimonadales > Saccharimonadaceae > Nanosyncoccus. The sequence goes on from JABCPR020000038.1 coordinate 28,455, forward strand.
AATCTAAAATCGATGTAATATTTGATGGGATCATTAATATTATTTTACCATTAAAAAGCGTTAACGAGTTGCTGGAATTGTTCGCCGCGGTCACTGAAGTTTTTAAACATATCAAAACTGGCGGCACCTGGACTCATTAACACGATAGCTGGCTTTGCGGACTGATTAACTCTAGCTTCGTTAGTGGATGGAATACAGAGGTCATAATTTGAATCGAGGTCGGCAGCGTATTTTTCGGCAAGTTGACGAGCGAGATTAACGGCTTCCTCGAGGGTATCACAAAGAGTGAATTTTTCTGGATCTTCGCCTTCGGATAACATAAAACGTGTTTCGCCGATGAGGATAATTTTTTTGAGGTTTTTGGCAGTAAAGAAGCGTTTTTTCATTTCGGTGAGATCAAGATGACGATCTTTGCCGCCGGCGATTAGGATAGTTGGGTAATCTTCAAAGGTGCGAATCGCTACATCAGAGGCAGGAAAGGCAGATGAATAATTATCATCATAATACCGAACATGGTTTAGTTCCCTGATGAACTGAATGCGATGAGGGAGGCCTTTGAAGGTGGAAAGTCCTTGTTTGATTTTGAGGTAGAGCTCAGAATTCTGTGAAGCAAATAAGTCATCGAGCGTGAATCCTAGAATATCTAGTACCGCGAGGATGGCTGCTTCAGCATTTTCGCGGTTATGCTCGCCTGGAATGGAGAGAAAATCAAGAAGAGTTTTTAATTCGGTTTGATAGCTTAAAATTGGATAGGTAGATTTTTTGCCAGGGGCCTGCTCGCCAAGTTTGGTACTAACGGCGTTGTTGGCATAATAAATACAGTAATCTGCTGCGGTTTGGTGTTTTATGATATTTCCCTTAGCGGCGACATAATCATCGAAATTTAGGTGACGATCGAGATGGTCCGGTTCAATGCGTAATATTACAGATACGTGAGGGGATTTTTTAAGATCCCAACACTGGAAGCTACTCATTTCATAAACTACGAGGTCATTTTCCTCGATATCATCAAGCTCTAAGATGGCTGGCGTGCCAATGTTGCCAACAAGATGAATTTTGCGAAAGCGCTCAGTGAATTGTCGGAGGATATTGGTGATAATCGAGCAGGTTGTCCCCTTGCCTTTTGTGCCGGTAACACCAATGATTGGCGCCTTGCAGTGTTCGAAGAAATAGTTTGTGATTGAGGTCCAGTCCTTGGACTTGCCACGATCTTCTGGTTTTAGGGCGAACTGGGGGCGGACTGATGGACTACGAAAAACTAGGTCGTATTTTTCAAGTTCAAACCCTGGGATTTCGGAATCCGTGAAGTGATCAAAAAAGGTGAATTGATTTGGCTGATCGTCAAGAAGATGGTCTTTGAAATAAGATTCAATGGCGTTGCCTTCAAGACCGTGGCCGAGAACTGCGATTTTCATAATCTTATTATACGCCATTTTGAGATGGCGCGAACTAAAAATTACTCAAGTTTACTGATAAAGGATTTATATTTGAGTAACTTTGTGAATTTGTGGGGATTTATATTTTTGCGTAATTTATGATTTTTGGGATTTTAAAAATTGAGAGACTCTGCAAGCTGATTGATGATGGCTTTTTCGACAGATCCAACGGCGACGAAGGCATGAATTCCAGAGCCAGCAAATTCACGAGCGAGCTCAACGATGGATGGTTTATTGATTTCTTTAATGACTTGTGGGAAATCATCATAGAGCTCAACTTTTTCGGTCATAAAATAGTCATCGGTGTAATAATCGGAGATTTGGCTGACGGTTTGAGCGCCCATTTGATAGCGACCTTGTGCATAAGTTTTGACGGCTTCAATTTCTTCATCAGATATCTCCCCATTGAGAGCACGAACCATCTCAATTTGGATAAGTGAAAAAAGTTCATCGGCAGTTTCCAGATTAACCTCACCATCAAAATCCCAAGATGAATAGTGCTTACTACTATTAATGCCGCTACCCATACCATAAACAAGGCCACGCTTTCTGGCTTGACCAAAAATTCGACTACTCATGGTGCCATTTAGGATATGGTTAAGTGCGCCCATGGCCTGAGTTTCTTGGATAGATAAACGCCTTGGGGTAACCATGGAAAAACCGAATGTAATATTGCTGGCGTCCTTGCGTTTGACGAGAACGGCTGGTGAAGAATGGAGCTTATCTTTTGGAATCTCAAAACGACGCCCCTCTTTTAGATCCCAATCTTCAAGATTGCGTAAAATTTCTTTCTTGCGGTGCTTAATTTGTCCGGCAATGATGAAACGCATATTCTTAGCGGTATGTGTGCGACGGTAATGCTCGCGAATATCTTTTAATTCAATATTATTGATAGTGGCAAGACGTTCTTTGAGGTTGGGGACCTCTTCGCCGATGGCTTTTTGTAACCTTGGCCAAAGGAGTCTGGCGTAATCATTCATATAGCCAGTGAGCTCGGCCTTAACGTTTCCCTTTTCGCTTTTTAGCTCTTCCTCATTAAACATTGGTGAGGTAATTGCGATGCGCTCAAGATTTAAGATTCTCTCCCATTCAAAATCGGCACATTCGGCTTCATAGCAGACTGAATAGTCAGAGGTCCAGGCGTTGTGGTAGGCGCCGTTTTTGGTGAAATCAGCCTCGTAGGCTTGTTCATCTGGAAAAACAGAATTAGCGCCAAAGCTAAGATGCTCGACTACGTGGGCAATCTCATAGAGATCAGGACTTTTAGCAAAACGCATGCCGCCGCGGAATTGAACTTTGATGTTCATAACAGAGGCGCCGGGTACGTCAATAAGAAGTCCCCTCGCGCCATTCTTTAGCTCGATTTCTTCAACAAAATGTTTCATACTAGCGTTTACTGTGTTTTTTGTTCTGACGTTGCTTCTTTTTAGATTTTCTTGCGGTATTACGCTCGCGATTAATATCGGTCTTTTTGCTGGATCCGGATTTGAATTCGTTATCGAGGTTTTTTACGCCAGAATCAATAGTATTTACGCCTTTATTCGTGGCAGTCTCCGCCATTTGAGTGAGTTCGGTGTCATATTCCTCGCCGTCTACAATATCAGTGGCAACTGCTTCTTGTTTAGTGACACTGAGGAGGATTTTGAGAACTTCTTCGCGGAGATTTTTCTGCAAGCCCTCAAAGAGCTTTTGTGACTCTGTACGATACTCTACGAGTGGGTCGCGCTGGCCAATGGAGCGCCAGTGAATACCTTCACGGAGGTGCTGCATATTTTCAAGATGTTGCATCCAGAGGGCGTCAAGAACTTTGAGGTAAACTTCACGTTCAATGCGACGCATAACTTCAGGCCCAAATTCGAGCTCTTGATTTGCGTATGCTTCGGAAACTGCGGTAAGCGCTAGCTTGGCGCGGTCTTCTGGTTTTCGCATAGCGCCAATGGTTTCAACGAGGTCGGCATCAATATTAAAGACCTGAAGGAAATTTTGTTTGAATTTTTTGTTTACGCGTGAACTTTCGATAGTGAGATCAACTGTTGCTTCCTTCATGAGGCGTTTAATTTCTTGAGAGATGTTTTCTCCTTCAAGAATTTTGCGGCGCATAAGATAAACGACGCGGCGATGACGGTTGATGACATTATCGTATTGAACTACATTTTTACGAGAGTCGAAATTGAATCCCTCAATACGGCGTTGTGCGGCTTCCAGATTTTTAGTGACAGCGCGGTTGTGGATTGGAGTGTCTTCATCAAGACCGACAAATCTTAAAATATTGGCGAGCTGATTACCTTGAAAGATTCGCATTAGGTCGTCTTCGCAAGAGACAAAGAACTGAGTAATACCAGGATCGCCTTGGCGTCCACCACGACCACGGAGCTGATTGTCGACGCGCCTTGAGTCGTGGCGTTCGGAGCCGATAACTACGAGGCCACCTAATTTCTTTACTTCCTCAGGGAGTTTAATATCGGTACCACGTCCCGCCATATTGGTGGCAAGGGTGATTGCGCCCTTCTCGCCAGCTTTAGCAACGATGGCAGCCTCACGCTCGTTATTTTTCGCGTTGAGGATTTCATATGGCAATTTAGCTTCATCAAGATATTTTGCAATTAATTCATTCTTGACGATACTCGCTGAGCCGACGAGAATTGGTTGACCTTTAGCATGATATTCCTGGATAGTGCGAACAATAGCACGGAGTTTACCAGCTTCTGTGCGGAAAATTAAGTCATCTTTGTCGATACGTTTGATTGGGCGGTTTGGCGGGATTTGAATTACATTAAGGGCGTAGATCTGTTGAAATTCTTCAGCTTCGGTAAAGGCAGTACCAGTCATACCAGAAAGCTTACGATAGAGACGGAAGAAGTTCTGGAATGAAATGGTGGCAAGAGTCATGGATTCTTCTTTAACTGCAACGCCTTCTTTTGCCTCAATGGCCTGGTGGAGACCTTCATTGTAGCGACGGCCATGCATCAAACGGCCAGTATGCTCATCTACAATGATTACTTCACCAGAGTTAGTGACGACATAGTCGCGATCGCGGTTGAAGACGACCTGAGCGCGTAGGGCTTGATCTAGGGGGTAGACGAGACGTGAGTTTTCGGCAGAGTAGAGATTATCGATACCGAGGAGGCGTTGAACTTTTTCAATTCCCTGATCAGTCAAGGTGACGGACTTATGTTTTTCATCAAGTACGTAATCCTCTGGAGTGAGTTTAGAAACAACTTTAGCGAATTGATAGTAGGAATCTGGGTTATCGCCAGCTGGAGCAGAAATAATCAATGGGGTACGAGCTTCATCGATTAGGATGGAGTCGACTTCATCGACGATGGCGAAATTGAGCTCGCGTTGCCTAAGAAAATCCACCTCGTTAACCATGTTGTCGCGAAGGTAGTCGAAACCAAATTCATTATTGGTACCATAAGTAACATCAGCAGCATAGGCTTGTTTTCTGGTACATGGCTTTAGATGCTGCATGCGTTCGTCGGCGTGTTCTTCATTGATATATTCTGGATCATAAAGGAAGCTGGCGTCGGCAATAATCACACCTACACTGAGACCGAGGAAGTGAAAAACTGGCGCATTCCAACCAGCATCACGCTGAGCAAGATAGTCATTGACAGTGACAACGTGAACACCGCGTTCGGTGAGGGCATTGAGGTAGGAAGGAAGCAGGGCGACTAGGGTCTTACCTTCACCAGTTTTCATTTCTGCAACATTGCCTTCGTGAAGTGCAATACCACCAATCATTTGTACGTCAAAATGTCGCATTCCGAGAATACGAAATGTAGCTTCACGGACAAGAGCAAAGGCATCTGGGAGGAGTTGATCTAGGATTTTGTCTTCAGCCTTTTTAGTATCGATGGTTTTGACGGAAGTCTTCTTGGCTTTTTTACTAGATTCCTTCTCTAATTTTTGTTTTTCGAGTGCAATTTTTGCGTCAGCTTTTTTACGAAGTTCAAGTAGCTGTTTTTTGAGGAGATTTGTTTGGTCTTTTAGCTCGTCGTCGGACATAGCTTGATATTTTGACTCAAGCTTGTTGATTCCCTGCACGATTTTTTCCATGCGCTTTAACTCGCGCTTTTCTGGGTCACCAAAAATACCTTGAAGTACTTTTGTGGTAAGGGTTTTATCAGCCAATTTGTCGGTCGGCTTTTTTTCTTTTTTTACTTTTTTCGACATAGTCAGTCAAAACCTCCAAAAACAGAATATTATTTATAAGTGTATTTTAACATAAAAACTGCATGAAGTGTGATTCATGCAGTTTAATCTTTTGGATTTTTCTCTTTATTTCGAGATTTTCTTCAAATTTAATTACTTATCTCGGTGAAATAGGCGCATAAATGGGTTTTTACGAAGATGTGGATTTGATTCAATCTTGTAGCGGCGGATTTGGCCGGTAAGTTTTGCTTCAAGAATATCGATTCCTGCAAAGACGTTTGAACATTCATCTTTAGCAGCGATAACCTTACCGCCAGGGATTTCCATAGCTACTGAAATTTCGTATTTATTACCATGTGAACGGTTGACTTCGGTGACGACGATTTTTGCAACAACGTCTTTTTTGTTGCCGCGAGGTAGGTAGCGGTCAAGTTTGCCAATGCGCTTAGTTGCGTATTTCTGGAAACTTTCTTCGACTTTATAATTACTGCCACTGATATCAATTTTTTCGATCATAAATTCTCCTTAAGCCTATTTTAACATAACGATATAAATAATAAATCACCTTAAAGTTCGGAAACGCCGAGGTATGGTTGCAAGACGGCAGGAACTTTGAGCTTACCATCTTTTTCTGCAAAGTTTTCAATAACTGCAACCATAGTACGAGCGAGTGAGATTGCGGTGCCATTAAGGGTATGTAAGGTTTCGATAGTACCATCTTTGCGGCGGACGCGGATATTGAGACCCTTAGCCTGGAAGTCGGTACAGTTAGAACAGCTGGTTAATTCACGATATTTTTGATCAACTGGAGACCAGTATTCAATGTCGTATTTTTTGGCAGCTGGCGCGCCGAGATCACCTGCGGCAATATTAATGACGTGGTATGGAATACCAATCTCTTGCCAGATCTCTTCTTCGATGGCGCGGATTTTTTCGTGGATTTCTTTGCTTTGTTCTGGAAGACAGAATGAATACATTTCTAGTTTGTTAAACTGGTGGACACGGAAGAGGCCACGGGTATGTTTGCCAGAAGCACCAGCTTCCTTGCGGAAACAAGCAGAAAAGCCTGCGTAAAAGAGTGGAAGCTTATCTTCGTCGATAATTTCATCCATGTGGTAGCCGGTAATTGGCATTTCGGCGGTTGCAATCATGGCGAGATCTTCACCTTCAATGTAGTATTCATCACTCTGTTCAGAGCTTCTTGGTGCAAATCCAGTACCTTCGAGAACACGGGAATTGACCATATCAGGCACATCCATGAGAGTGAAGCTGTGCTCGGTAACTTTTTTAATACCAAATTGAACTAGGGCATTTTCGAGAAGTGCAAGACCACCCTTGACATAGTAGAATTTGGCGCCGGCTACTTTGGCACCGCGTTCGAAATCAACCCAGTCACGAGAGATGGCATAATCGAGATGGTCAACACCTTCGGCTTTTTGACCTCCCCAAGTTTTTACTTCAACGCTGGCACTTTCATCACCAAGTGGGACATCTTCGAAGATAATGTTTGGTACGGTTTTTAGTAGGTCGCGGAATTCTTTATCTTCAACCTCTAATTTTGCTTCAAGCTCTGCAAGCTGTTCCTTTAACTCCTTACCACGGGCAATCTGTTCCTCGGTTGGCTTGCTTCCCTTCATGCTGTCGGTGTTTTGGTTGCGTTCTTTGCGGAGATTTTCAACCTGCTGCAGCGTGGCCTTTCTGGTATCGTCGAGCGCAAGAAGTTTGTCGAGATCGACGTTTTTGTACATTTTTTCTGTAATGGAATGCTGAACTAGCTCACGGTTGGCTCGGATGAAGTTGATATCTAGCATTTTTTACCTCTTTTCTTTGATTAATTATCGGTTTTGCGCTTGATGATTGGGAACGGTACGGCCTCGCGGCCGGAGACGCCTTCGAGCAGCCAGAAATTGCGTTCGGAGTTGCCCCAACCACAGGCTGGTGGCATACCATACTCGAGCATTTCAACAAAGTCTGTATCGAGCATTTGTGCTTCACTGTCGCCTTGGTCTCGCATCGATTGTTGTTCTTCAAAACGGGCTAGCTGATCTAAGGGATCGTTAAGTTCGGAGTAGCCGTTTCCCATTTCTGTGCCAGCAATGATAGGGTGGAAGCGTTCTGTGACGAGCGGGTTCTCAGGTGAAATTTTGGCCAGTGGCGAGAGACTGAGCGGCTCTTCGATGAGCCAGAAAGGCCCACCGGATTTTTTACGGATTAACTTCCAGAGGTTGTCAATTAATCTTGGCGTGGACTGGTTTGGCTTAATTTCGACACCGTTACTCTTTAAAATTTGCTCAATTTTCGTGCGTTCTGGTTGGAAGACATCAATATCAAAATGTTGCTTGATAAGATCGGCATATTTAATGCGTGGCCATTTTTGGTCTAAGTCAATCTCAAAGCCACCAACATTAAATTTCAGGGTTCCCCAGGTACGCTTTGCGACATACTTGATCATTTCTTCGTAAAAATCCATGCCGTCATTGTAATCTTCAAAGGCAGAGTAGGATTCAAAGGCGATATGTTCTGGAAGATGTTCATCATCGACTCCTTCATTGCGGAAGCGTGGGCCGATGTCGTAAACCTTTTCAAAACCCGCGCCAAGTAGACGTTTGAGTGGCAATTCTTGTGAAATACGGAGATAAAAATCTTCGTCAAGTGCATCCATATGGGTAACGAAAGGAGTAGCGTCGGCGCCTCCGGTGGTATGCTCGAGGATTGGGGTATTAATCTCGATGAAGCCATGTTGATTCATGAAGTCACGCGTGGCCTGCCAGAAGATACTGCGACGGACAAGGCGCTCGCGAACTTCTGGATTCACATTCATATCAACATAGCGTCTGCGATAACGCTCTTCTTTATTAGTAAAACCATCGCGACCAGGGAGCGGACGGAGTGATTTTGTGAGTAGGCGCACGGCATTGGTGAAGACGGAAATTTCGCCAGTTTGTGATTTTCCGACCATACCTTCGGCTTCAACAAAATCACCAAGGTCGAGTAGCTTGAGGTTTTTGACGGAAATGAGTCCTTCAGTAACTTCACCCTCTTGTTTCATGAAGAGCTGAACCTCGCCAAAATAGTCGCGTAGCTTAACAAAGGCTAATTTACCAAAACTACGAATTGCGACAATACGACCGGCGATGATGACGGTTTTTTGATCGTATTGATCAAAATGTTCTAGGATGTCAGAAATTTTGGTATTGCGATTGGAGTGTGCAGGATAAGGGTTGATGCCGAGTTCTTTTAGCTCGGCGAGTTTACGGAGTCGCTCATCTCGGTAATCGCTTATGGTAGTCATATTTTAGTATTATCCTGTTTATTAAATTTTCATGATTTCAGATTCTTTGGCTTTGAAGAGTTCGTCAATCTTGCCTGAGAAGTTTTTAATTAGTTCATCAACTTCTTTTTCGCCACGTTTTTTAACATCTTCAGAGAGATCTTCGGCGGCTTTGAGTTCTTTTCTGGCGTCATCGCGAATTTTACGAAGTGCGACTTTACCTTCTTCAACTTTAGTGGATGCCGTCTTTACGATTTCCTTGCGACGCTCTTCAGTGAGTGGTGGAACCGGAACGCGAATAACACGTCCGTCATCAGCCGGGTTTAGGCCGAGAGTTTGGTCTGCGCGGATGGCGGAGGCGATGGATTGAATAGTTGATGGGTCAAAAGGTGTAATTAATAGCATTGTGGCATCGCCTGCAGTGATATTAGCTACCTGGTTGAGCGGCATATATTGGCCATAGGCTTCAACTTTGACGCCGGCAAGCATGTCTGGATGTGCGCGGCCAGTGCGAACTTTTTGCATTTCGGATTTGAAACGTTCAATAACGTTTTCCATGGCTTGTTGGTATTCTGAGTGGTCGAACATATTTTTCCTTGAATTAGATTCTTATTATTATCATATCACATTGAGGTGAGATCA
>JABCPR020000039.1 GCA_013332965.2 Candidatus Saccharimonadota bacterium
CCAATTCCGTCAATTCTTTTGAATTTAGAGAGGTCGTCGCGTTGCTTTTCTAGAGCTAGACTGTCTTTTTTAAGAACACTAATCTCCTTCTTGATCTTTTCGATTTTCTCAACCTGCTCTTTGCTAATCATAATATGACACCTTGTTAGTTATAAATAATATAGCACGAATAATTTTTTGTGGTATAGTTAAAGAGATACCTGGCGCCATAGCTCAGCTGGATAGAGCAGGAGACTTCTAAGCTCAAGGTCGTAGGTTCGAACCCTACTGGCGCTACCAAATTGCATTTATTTTTCCGCAAAAAAGATGATTGCCTTAATCATCTTTTTTGTTTACTGTTTTTACCAATTTTTATAGATGTGCTTGATGTATGGTTTTCTAGAGTAAGTTTTCTTGGTGGTAAATTCCATGAGCGCCATATAGGACGGAAAGAAGGCGTTAAGTTTATTGAACGGCTTGATACATTCATGAAAAGTGGTGAGAGCACCAACTACCAGTAGTTTATCAGCATAGGTCCTGAGAGTATTCCGGGAATTTTCCGGGGCCCATTTTTTGGTTGGGGAGATGAGGCCGCGAGAGCTATTGATTAATTCATCGAGAACTGGCGGCATGACTCCATTATGCATGTGGCCGGAGATAAAATAGTCGAATTCACGAAGAAGATATTTTACCTCAGGCTGATTGAGATAGCCTGGTGAGTGAATGAGAGCAAATTTAAGCTTCTTTTCAGGAAGATGTGTCAAATATTTTTCTGGGAGAGACTCGAGTTCGGAGAGTAGAACCGGCAGATCCTCGACAATTCCCTTGTCTGCACGATAATATTTTGGCGACTGAGTATAACCAAGGCAATAGATATTTTCATCTTCATAGACCTGATTATCAAGGAGAAACACATTGTCGAGGGCGCGAATTTCGTCAAAAAGTTTTGAGGCGACTTCGTATTGCCAGCCGGTCTGACCTTCAGTTGGTTTACGATACATATCGTGGTTACCGACACTAAGAATCACCGTGGCTTGCTGGCCGAGCTTTTTGAGAAAATTGAGGAGGCGCTGACGTTCAGAATTTTTATCAACCATATCTAGAGTATCGATGAGGTCGCCTGGCATAAGAATATAATCTGGTGCGAGAGTTTTGACCTGCTTGATGATGGCCTGGAGCTTCTGGTTTGTAACTTGATAACTAAAATGAAGATCCGACATAACCATGACCTTGAATGGGTCAGAGGCTTTTTTGTGGTGTGTAAAAAAATCAGGGCGAAAAAGACGGTAGGTACTGAGTCGGAATAGTTTCATTGATTATTTTTTGATTAGGCGATAGTAGATGCTTGGAGCAAAGCGAAGACTAGCAAGAGGCTTCTGAAGTTTTTTCTCAAGAGCAACAAGAGCTTTGGTTTTAAAGATTTTCTTCATAGTTTGGCTCCTGAAGTTTGAAACTGAAAGAATATTATCAATTTCGAAACCGGATTTTCTAAAGAGATCTTCGACATAGGCTGGATGGTAGTTATAAAAACCATCCTTGTCAATGTTTTTAAGATTGGAAGGCTTCTTGTCGAATGGGTTGACCTTAGATTTTTTAAACCAGTAGCGGAACATTTTTGGAAGAGTGCGCTTGTTGGCAACCTCAATCACAGCAACACCACCCGGCTCAAGAATACGGTGAAGTTCCTTGATGACGGCTGGGAGATCTGCAAAGTGGTGAGTTGCGCGAACCATCAAGAGTGCAGAAAATTCATCATCCTTGAATGGAGTGTGATAGATGTCACCCTGAACAGTACGAATGCGATCGCCAAATTCTTCCTTGGCTTGGTCAAGCTCAGTTTGTGAATAATCAAAAAGAGTGGCAACTTTGGCGCGATCAAGATATTCTTTAGCGAGACGGCCGTAACCACCAGCGATGTCAACGAAAGTATCCATTTTGGCTGGGAGGAGCCTACGGATGGCGAGACGATCTGCCATATCTTCGTATTTACGGTCTGCATCTTCCCAGAAGATTTTTTTGTAATCATAGCCGTTGTAATCGGAAACGACTTTCTTGTTTTGCTCTGTCATGGTAATGATTATAACATGAGAGGCGCGGCTTTATTTATCTTTTGGATTACAGTCTTTGGTTTTGTGACAAACTACTTGTCTTTTGGTTTGAGCTACTTGGCTTTTGGTTTGAGATTTCGGAAGAGGATTTTATTGAGTTTTTCAAAGAACGGCTGAACTTCTTCCAGATCTAGGAGGAAGCTGGCAGCGAAGTAGATCGCCATGGAGCCAAGTGAAATGGCGAGGAATTTTGGAATCGTGACAAAAACAGAAACATCGGTAGAGCGGAGTGGGAGAAGTTTGGTCAAAATATAGGCGGAAACGGAAGTGACAACGGTGGCGACAAGCATCCTGAAGAAGGCGGACCAGAAGTCCTTATTTAGGAGATTCTGACGGGATTTTTTCTGCAGGATGAAGAGGAGAATGAAGATTTCAAGAATGGCACCGATGGACTGAGCCCAACCCAGGCCGTCTGGACCGAGGCCGATGATACTAAAAACAACAGAGAGAACCATCGTAAAACCAACGGCAATAATACTGACGATAAACGGAGTTTTGGTGTCTTGTCTGGCATAAAAACCACGTGAGGCGATATGGAAAATGGACTGAGCAAAAATAGCAAGGACGAGAGAGCCGAGAATACTGGCGATGACTGGCTGGCCGCCGTTTTTAACAAAGCTAACAACATAGCCGCGGGCGAAATAGGCGATAACGGAAACCGGAAGAGAGATCCAGACAATCATACGAAGAGCACGGCGGAAAACATCATCAAATTTAGTAGTGTCGCCACTATTAGTTTCTTCAGTAAGTTTCGGGAAGAATGCGGTGGAGATAGCAACACCAATTAGGTTGACTGGCATCTGATGGAGGCTGTTAGCCTGTTGAAAAGAACGTAGTGCGCCTTTACCCATGCGTGAAGAGAGGTTGGTAGCGAGGATGGAATAAACGTAGTCGATTCCCTGGTCGAGCGAACGGGCGGGAAGAAGTTTTAAGACGGTCTTGAAGCCAAGATTTTTCCATTAGATTTTGAATTGATAATCAAAACCGAGGCCAAAGAGACCGATGAGGCTGATAAAAATTTGTAGAACGGCGCCAAAAACTACACCAATGGCGACACCCATAATGCCACCTTCAAAAAGTTGGAGGCCAAAAATATTGATGCCATTTGTGAAGACCGTAATGCCGATAAGAATACCAACATTATAGAGAGCTGGAGCAAGGGAGTAGAAGACGAAACGACCGACGGCCTGCTGGATGGAGTTTAGAACGGTAGCGATACTAAAAAGAAATGGATTAATGGCGATAACGCGCATCATGTTGATGGCGAGAGTGGTACCGGATTCATCGAGACCTGGGCCGACGATATAACGAACGAGTGGATCGGCGAAGATCATAATAAGAATGCTGGAGATTAGGGTAACGATGGCCATGAGGTTGAGAATTGAAGAGCTGAGTTCCCAAGCGGATTTTTTGTTACCAGCAACCAGACGTTGATTGAAGACCGGAATAAAACTGACGGCGAGCGCGCCAGAGGTTAATACGAAGAACATGAAATCCGGAATGGTGAAGGCGGCGGTATAAGCGTCAATGCCGGTTGGATAAGTATCAAGATAATATGAGTTCAAGAGACGGTCGCGGAAGATACCGAGTAGGGCCGAGATGAGGGTGCTGAAGCTTAATAATATTGCGGCATATTTCACACTTAGCTTACTATTGGCCATAGCCACGACTGATCGAAACTGAAACTTCTTCATTAATTATTATTATACATGATAAAGCATGAGCGGGGGATTTTAAAATTGCGACGAATATTGTATAATATATGAGTGAGAATACAAAATCTTACTTTAGTTTATAAAATCGGGGATGAGATTCTTAAATCTGAAAATATGCAGCGTGAGAAACGCTTTATTCAGCATGCCAATGTTTCTACTTATGAACACTCTGTAAACGTGGCAAGAATGAGCCTAGTGGTTGCACAGATTTTGCGAGCCAAGGTTGACAAGGTATCCCTAATACGCGGCGCCTTGCTGCATGATTTTTTCTTATATGACTGGCATGACAAGACGGCAATGCCAAAAGCACATGCCTATTTACATCCGTTAATTGCTTATGACAATGCGAAAAAAGAATTTAACCTGAACGCGATTGAAAAAAATATTATTCAGGCCCATATGTTCCCTATTAGTATTGTGATGCCAAAATATCGTGAGAGCTGGATTGTGGTGCTGGCTGACAAGGTTTGCGCGATACAAGAAGTCACCTCAAACCTTAAGGTGCGGGCTTCAGTATCAATTCTAAAGAGCGCGCAATTTTATCCCGTGATTATTTAACTTTTTAAGTCTATTCGATGCTATAAAAAATACCCCAGCTGGGGCATTTTTTATTGTAGTGTGGGAAGTTTTTATGACTATTTTAGGAGCGAACTAGCTAATCATGGAGCTTGGCGCGATCCGGGAGGGTGGCACCATCAAAGATGTCTTTTAGATCCTCTGCTTCAAGAGATTCTTTTTCGAGGAGAGCGTTCGCAACACGGTCGAGAACTTTGCGGTTAGCCTGGAGAACTAATTCCGCACGCTTAGCAGCCTCGGCAGTAAACTCACCGATTTCTTCATCAATTAATTCAGCAGTTTTTTCCGAGTATGGCTTACCCGTGCTAATCGTATAATAGCCGGTCTCCTCAGCTGGGAAGACAAGATTCCTGGTTTTATTACCCATACCTTCACGAGTGATCATCTCCTTACTGAGCTCAGCTACATGTTTTAAATCAGAGGAGGCACCAGTAGTGACATTGTCGGCTCCAAAGATGATTTTTTCTGCGATACGACCGCCCATGGCACGAGCCAAAACATCTTTAAGTTCATAAATACTCTTATAGCTGCGGTCTTCAGGAGGGAGGAACCAAGTGACGCCACCGGTGTGACCGCGAGGAATAATCGTGATCTTATGGACAGGGTCAGAATCTGGAAGAACGTGGCCGACCACGGCGTGACCAGCTTCGTGATAGGCGGTAATTTTGCGTTCCTGTTCGTTCATAACTTTTGATTTGCGCTCAGGCCCGATCGCAACGCGCTCAAAAGCCTCGGTAACATCAGCACTAGTGATTTCCTTGTGGCCTTCCCTGGCAGCAGTAATAGCAGCTTCATTGGCAATATTAGCAAGGTCAGCACCAGAGGAGCCAGCAGTTTTGGCTGCAAGGGCCTCAAGGTCAACAGATTTCTCAGTTGGCTTATTTTGAAATGGACCTTAAGAATTTCGAGACGATCTTTGCGTTCTGGAAGTGTGACGTCAACATGACGATCAAAACGACCTGGACGAAGGAGTGCCTTGTCAAGCATGTCAACACGGTTGGTAGCGGCGATAACAATTACGCCGGATTCATTATCAAAACCATCCATCTCAACGAGAATTTGGTTGAGAGTCTGTTCGTCCTCACGGCCTGCACCACCTCTGGCATCACGCTTATGTGCAACGGCGTCAATCTCATCGATGAAAATAATGCTTGGGGAATTCTTTTTTGCCTTACTAAAGAGGTCACGAACACGAGAAGCACCAACACCCACAAACATTTCAGCAAATTCAGAACCAGAAATACTAAAGAACGGAACATTAGCTTCGCCAGCGACTGCACGAGCCATCAAAGTTTTACCAGTACCTGGCTCACCGGCGAGAAGTACACCGCGTGGGATTTTTGCGCCAAGTTTTTCATATTTTTTAGGATTTTTCAAAAAATCAACAACTTCGGCAAGGTCCTGCTTTGCAGCTTCATTACCAGCAACATCGGTGAAGAGAACGCGTTTTTTGTCTGGGCCATATAGTTTTGCACGAGCCTTAC
>JABCPR020000040.1 GCA_013332965.2 Candidatus Saccharimonadota bacterium
CCATTTTTCTGATAAAATCAGCCATGGGGTATTTAGCGTCCCCCCGCTAGATACTCCACCAACAAAAGACCCAAAAGGTCTTTTTTCTTGTCCTTATCTATGTTTTTATATTCCATTCAACAAAAAGCCGCTACTTCTAGCGGCTCAAACAAACATATTTTCAGGTGGTGGGGATATGTGGACTTGAACCACAGACCTCGTCATTATCAGTGACGCGCTCTAACCAGCTGAGCTATATCCCCGTCTTCAATTATTTTACTCTATCTATTTATAAAAATCAAGAACCACTACACTTTTTATATTCACATTTTTATTGTGCTATAATTTATCCATGCAATGGAATTTTAGTTTCGGTTGGATGATAATTGGCTTATTAATCACTGCCATCAGTGGCCTTATTATCTCCAAATATCAAACCATCTCTGACAATATGTTAAGCGGCGTTTCGTCTTATGATCGCGTCAAATTTTGGGGACTCATTGGCGTCGGTCTCGGCCTAGCTGTTACCGCCAACCTTCATACTCTTTTCTTGTCACTTTTAGTATCAATTGTCTTCAAGCGATAATACTACTTGCCTAACCCATTCATACATTGCCACTCCCGCCGCCACACCAACATTTAGCGACCTTGTTGAGCCAAATGACTCAATAAAACGTACGTCGTCCGCCGCCGCTGTTAGTTCCGCACTAATTCCGTTCCCTTCACTTCCAAAAATCAGAGTTGTATTTTTAGAAAAAATCTTTTGATGGATCGGCTTAGCGCGTTCCGTATTATTTTCAATCGCTACAATCTCGCGACCACGCGCCCTCTGATCAACTACAAAGCTCTCAAAATCAGTCCAGTATTTAATCTCTAAATACTTATCTGTACACATCGCACCGCGCCTGTTATATTTCTTACGCCCAATTATGTGTACAATTCCGACATTAAAGTTATTTGCTGAACGCACGATCGTCCCCACATTAAAGTCATGTTCCACGTTCTCAATTGCTATTTCAAGACTATTTCGTCTCTCGCCTAGCTCAGCTTTTACCTGTTCATTAGACTTCCCCTTAAACTCATCCACAAGATTTCTCGTGTCCAGTTCCGGTTCGATCACAAAGTCATTCATTTATGCAAAACTTCCCATAATTACGTAGCCATAGTAGACCACGAACAACAATAAGAAAGCGATTCCCTTCCTGAATCCAATTCGATGTCCACGCCTTGCAAAGAAGTAAAGAACAATTGGTGAAATTACTAACGCAGCAATATCAACAACTGAGAAAGCACTGCCACCGACCCCACCCAACAAAGCAACTGGAAGTCCCGCCACAATACCAATATTAAAGATATCCGATCCAACGATATTTCCAATGGCGATATCATATTCACCCTTACGAGTCGCGATTACAGAAGTTACCAATTCTGGCAATGAAGTACCTAGAGCCACAATGGTAAGAGAAATAATTCTTTGACTCACACCAAAGGCTGCCGCAATTTCTGACGCACCCTTTACTACTAGATCACTACCGAACACAATTCCAACCAGGCCAAATACCACCATCAAAACTGCCTTAACTAAGTTAACCTCCCCTTCTTCATCTGTTTCTGTTTTAGCTTCAGCAATTTTCTCTTTCTTGGCCTCAGCAACTTTCTCTTTCTTAGCCTCAGCAACTTTTTCTGTCTTAGAAGTCTCCTTTTTTACAGATTCTTTTCCAGTCATCTCATTCTCAGCACCAGTCTTCCGATTCGCCATACCAAAAAGATAATAGATAAAAACACAGAAAAACAAGAGTAAAATAATGCCATCTTGTCTAGTAAAAAAATTCTCACCCAATCCAAAAATCTTATCAGAAAGTACCACTGTAAACGCAATGGTTATCAAAATAAGTACTGGAATTTCCTTCTTTACTGTCGCCGTATTAACATGAAGCGTTCCCACCAGTGCTGAAAGCCCCAAAATTAGCAAAGTATTAAGAATATTACTACCAATCACGTTCCCTAGCAAAATATCACCCTGACCAGAGAGAATCGACTGAATACTCACTGCAAGTTCTGGCGCACTCGTACCAAAAGAAACAATAGTTAAGCCAATCAGCATCTTTGGTACACGAAATTTACGTGCCGTATCGCTTGCACCATCCACAAAAACATCTGCGCCCTTAATTAGAAAAACGAAGCCCACAAGCAGCAACACTAGATTGATCAAAAGACCCATTTTATTTTTTATTCTCCATTAAACTCTTTCTATTTTATCACAAGAAAATTAGATTAGTCTAACCATCTCTTTGTCGAATCTGCCGCCATAATCGTTGCCATACGCGGCAAGTACTTTTTGACTGCCAAATTCATTGGCAGATCATACTCCTTAAATTCAGCATCCTCAAAAACTTCACTATGCGCATAGTAACGATTTCTTCTAATTCTCGCTAGATGCTCTTCACTGTTTATATATAGTTCATTCTTATTTTTAGAAACATATTCGATAATCGCAGTCTCCGGATAGCCTAGCAAGTCACCAATCTTAAATGTGGCCACAGTCCATTCATCTTCCTTTCCATCCATCACAAAACCATTTCGCATCGAATTCATCATTTGCTCATACGCCGACTTCAATTCCCGACAAATTCTTTTTTGAAATGAGATGTATAAAAATTCCCCACCCCTATAATTTCCTAAACATTCCAGATTAAACTTCCGAACTTCACCGCCATCCAAACCAAGTTTACTTACATCCAACTTTTCTATATCTAAATCATTGATATCCGGAGCGTCTCCAGTCAAGCTAATCACATCCAAATCATTATCATAATTTTCACTTTCTTCCGCTTTTGCCGCATAAGGCTCACCTTCATGAGATATTCTATTTTCACCAATCAGAATATAAATCCCTAGGTCACTTAAAAAATCTACAAATTTGCCACCATCTAGTAACGCACTCCCATTTTTCATGACATCGTTTGTTAAAAGCCCCGCCGGCTTAATTCCCGCAAATACACCCAGTATAGTCGTAAGCACCGCTACGGAGATTTCAATATTTTCCTCTCCATAAAATTCGTAAATAAAATCTTCCAAATCAAGCAGTGTCTTTTTCTTCATAAATCGAGTATATCATATCAATAAATCTGGGAAGACCATCTGAAACTAAATTCAGACTAGAAAATTCAGACTACAAAAAGACCCCTACCGGGGTCTTCCTTAACAACTCAGGTGTGCAATTCATCGAAAGTCAATGTAAGCTGTAAATCGTATCTTACTCTCGTAAGCTATATTGTGTTCTAAGCTTAATTAACACAATTACGACCGACCTAGATACATTAAATATTACTATTTAATGCTCATCAAATCCTTCTCTAGAAAGGAGGTAATCCATCGACACGTTCTCGTACCGATGCCTTGTTACGACTTAACCCCAATCATCTCCCCCAC
>JABCPR020000041.1 GCA_013332965.2 Candidatus Saccharimonadota bacterium
CCCTACCATAAGATAAGACTATATCAATTAAAGGAGGAAAAATGGCCTACAGTCACACTAACAGCAAAGGCATCACCTATTATCTACATAAATCTGAGGTTACCCTCCGCGGTGGCAAGCCTCAGACTATTTATTTCTTCACCAAAACTGAGAACAATCCAAAGGGTACCCCAGTTGATCTCCCTGAAGATCGCGTCGTCAACGAAAACCCACGCAACGGTTTCCTTACTCTTTCAAAAAAGAAATAATTTAGCCAGTTATTAGGTTGATTAAAAAAATACCAGGGCACTTCTCTGGTATTTTTATATTAAAAAGGAGCTAGCAAAGCTAGCCCCAGTTTAGAGTGGAAAAACAGGGTTAATAAGTTACATATTTTGGTCAGCCTCCGAACGAAAGACCTTCATGTCTCAAAGCTTGGAAATCATATCCAAAAGCTCATAGACGGTCTGAGTCGAGGACCATGCCCAACCATAATAGTCTTCTCCAGAGGTAATCTGGACACCATTATGGTAGAGCCACAGCGGGCTGCAGTCGTCGAAGAACCCGGAGCTGCCGAAGCGATACTGAAGCTTCAGTGTCCAGTTGTTCTTGGAGAACTCCTGCTGCACGACCGTGTAGCCTGCGCCGCCGATTTCTGCCCAACTGCTGGTCTTTACATCAAAACCAGAGTTCTTTGCAGAAGCCTCAAACGCGTTCGCAAGCTGCAGCTGGTAACCGTTATACTGTCTACGGTTATCCTCCTGCATGTACTTGTCAGTCACACGCTTGGTTTCGGCCTTCACTGCTTCCTCGCTCATAGTGGATTTTGTTGCGGGCTGAGCCTGAGCAGTGGTTGCATTGCTACCAGAGTTTCCTGACTTACAGGTGTTGCAGTTGTTGCATCCGCAATTGCAGGTGCAGTGACAAGTGCAGTTGCAGGTTGCTGCAAACGCACTCGATGTCGGCAGAATCGCCAGCATCATAACCATCATGGTAGCCATCAAAAACATCGTAAACTTCTTCAACATTGTTTTTTTCCTCCTTTTTGAAAGGTGCTTATCCGCTGTAGCCACTCATTCTTACAGGGAATTACACTACATCGTAAGCATATTATAACATGTTTATCTCAAAAAGTAAAGGTTAAGGTTATCTCCAAACTTTTAGACTAAGGCTCCGCTAGGATCTCTCCATCCCAAACAAAAATTCCATCCATTGCTCAAAGTTCGATGGCTTCCTCGCCTCGATTTGCTCATTTAGGGTCGGTTTTGGATGCTTATTTTTGGCAATTTCGCTGTTATTTGGGAGATCAATCATCACCTCTCCCGGCAGTTTCTTTCCGAGGAGTTTTCTTGCCTCCAGTTCCTGATACTCATCTGAGGCGTAATATTGATTTTCCAGCTTAATTTTATTCACATCTAGTTCAAGTAGGCTCTTTTCAGCCTGTTTTGCGTTCATCTGTTTCTGTAGATCCCAGTTTTTTGCAATCGCTCCAACAGATGCGATTAGTAGAATAATAAACAAAAAGGGAATCGAAAGCAGTAAAATATTGTTAAAATTCAAAACATCCGTCTTCAGCCAAAAACGGAAGCGATTGAACCTTATTCGAAGTTGCTCTTTTTTAGAACGCGCACCCATATCCCTATTATAGCAGTTTTGTGATAGAATAATAAACACACCTGGGGGCGTAGCTCAGGGGTTAGAGCAGGCGGCTCATAACCGCTTGGTCGTTGGTTCGAGCCCAACCGCCCCCACCAGATTTATTTTAAATCGGCAAGTTGCCGGTTTTTTGTGATTTCACCCCTTGTTTACCTCTCTTGGCCAATCACACTAATTAGTTCTTCTTATTCCACTCAGCCTCATATTGATTTCGAAGTTCAATTGCACGTTCAATTTTTTTAGCACGCTCCGGATTATCTAGACCAAAGAATCGACGATTCCATTCCTCATTTTGTGAATCATCATATTTTTCGCCATGATGAGAACCAGTACCGCCGCTTTCGTCGTATGATATCGCTAATTCTCTAGCTATAAGCTTATTGTTATGACTGAATTTGTATTCTATTACACGCTTTGACTCTTCAAGATCTTTTTTAGCGCTTTCGTATCTTTTTTTACCAAAGAATTTTCCTAAAAAGCTTTTTTTCGCATATTCATCATCTAGATCATCGAGATCTCTATCAATTTTTTCTAATTCTCTACCGACCTTTTCTCCATCTTTTCTCCAACCAATTTCAGATGCAATTAGACTGTCGGCACTGGCAATGCGAAGCATTGTTCCGTCCTTTTCTCCAGCTTCCGTGCCGACATAGCCACTCCAACGGTAATGTGGGTTGTCGCTATATTTACGTCCTAGATCGGTAGTTATATTCACCGCATAATGATGCTGTCCACTTCTTTGTTCGCTATAATATGGATTTGAGAAATCCTTACTAAGATCATCAAGTATAGACAAATATTCATTTGCAGCATCTCGCGGAGTGAGCTCTTCTTGTTTTTCTGGTTGTACTGCTAAATATTCAAAACCTTTAATTTCGGTATCTTTATTCTCGTTTGTATGGTCCTCTTTACTATTTAGACTTTCTTCAATAAGTGTTTTTGCCTTATCTGCATTAAATTTACCGCTCATTTCAGACAAGGCATTAAGCTGATTTATTTCAGAAGAATTCATATTTGGATTAGGATCCCTATCAGGAGCCGTGTCTGGATTAGGATTCTTATTAATATTTTTTAGTTTTTCAGACATAGTTACCTCACTTACGATATGTTTATTATTATCTTGAGTATATATATATATTGTAAATAACAACCCTATTCTTTTTATTTTCAATGTCTATATCCACAATAAGGCCTTTCTTGTCTTTTTTACTTCCCACGTCTATAATCATAAGTACTATGGATGATTCTGAGAAAAACATATTTCACAGTAGCAATATCGCGAATCAAACCCTTGCCGGATCCGTTTCTGATCCTTTCACTCTTACTGAAAAAGAGAAAAAACGACAAGAAAAACTTTCTGAGCTACTAGAAAAACGTCAACAAAAAGCAGCCAAAAAAGAGGAAAGAGCCAGGAAACGCACCGAAAGACGTGAAAAATTTGCAAACTGGCGAAAAGCCAACCCACTTCTTTTTATGATTTCGGTAGTTGTCACTATTATTATTTCTGGTGCTGCACTTTTTGGCGTTGGTGTTTTAGTTGTTAATCTAATCCCAAAACGTCCACTTACGGCCGAGGAACAAAAAGCCCTCATCGATATCAATGATCCGATCTCTGTCAACTGTCAGTGTGAAAAAGGTTCCAAGATATACAATACTCTTAAAAAAGAATATGAGGAATCAGAAAAGAATTTCCGGGAAATGGTCAAAGATTTTAACGTCAAAGAGGCCGGTACGATCAAGACTATCAACTACGTTGGAACCGTGATTGGTAATTATGTCGACGGCGCTATTGATAAAGAGGGTAATTTTGACACCGATAAGGTACTCGAAAAAATGAAGGCCAATGTTGAACAGGCTGATATTCCAGATGACCAAAAGAGACTTTTTGATATTTATTTTATTAGAGCCTATCTCTTAGGTGAACGCTATAATGACGCTATTAAAAAACTTGACCAATATAATCCTGATGAACTCTTAAACAGTGAAAAAACTGTCTATTATACAGTCGCCATGGAGCTATACAAAGCCGTCGGTAATGATACGGAATATCAATCTGCACGCGAGGCGTATAACGCTTTACCGGAAGGTGAGGCGCTAAGTTAATTCATTAAGAACCCATCAAAAACAAAACTATCATCATAGTTTCTGGCCAATCTCAAAATGCTCATGTATAATAAAAATATGCAAAAACCTTCTCGCCGTCGTGGTTTTACTATAATTGAGGTCACACTAGTTCTCGCGATTTCAACTGCTCTTGCTATGGCCATTTTGAGCACGATCACAACCAACATCCATCGTCGTCGTTATGTTGATGCTTATACGGACCTCGCGAACTATTTGCGCAGTGCCTATTCCGCTACGATTAATGTCCAAAACACTAGGCTCGGCACTGAAGATAGCGGCTTTACCTGCACAATTAACTCTCTTTGGGATGAAAATGGCCAGCTTACTACCAATACCGACACTGATAATTATCCAGGTCGCAGTCGTTGTGCCATCTATGGTAAACTCATTACTTTTGGTGAAAAAGATACCGAAACTGGCGCCGCCAATACTAAGGTCCATATGTATGACATTATCGGTCGTGTCTACACTGGGCAGATGAATGTTGAAAATTCCGCCGGTGATAATGCACTTAATTCTCTAAAAGCAGTTTCCGCCAATGTTGTCACACTTCGCAGTA
>JABCPR020000042.1 GCA_013332965.2 Candidatus Saccharimonadota bacterium
ACAGCTAGAACAGCTAGAGAAGCAAAAAATTTCATACAGAAAGGGGGTGAATTGTATGAGACATGTCTTCACCGATTATGTAACTAACAACAGTTACGACAGTGATCACGACAGCTATCAGACCATGGCAGACGCACTCGTTAACCATCCTGAGCGTTTTCCGGACATCAGTTCGTACGAAAAGGATGAGATTATCAGAGGCGCCGAGGCGCAGGGCTGGCACCGATCGAACTGGTAAAAACAAAGTTATCACTGGCTAAACTTCCAAAGTTTTCCCCTTTGTTGTTTTCTCACACCAGTGAGCTTCCATTTTCCAGTAGCCTCAACACCGGGGAGTCCTAACCAGACTCCCCACTTTTTTATTTTGCTATTTTAAACACTTGCATTATAATATAACTATCTTGCCATACTTCGGTCCCTGGCAATGAGAAAATTCAAAAGCTTTAAGTATCGTCATTTATACTTTTAGCCAGGAGCCAATAAATCAGGCTCGCATAAATGACTCCCAAAAATATTTTTAAAGGAGTTACTTATGAAAAATAATATTAACAATAATCAGGAACGCGTCGAAGTTATGGCTCTCTTCGGGTATGAAATGACCCCTTGTCAGCCTCTCAACTTTAAGACCCGTAGTGGTGAGGAATTTGAGGTTTCAGAACTTCTTCAAACCCATATTCGCTTCATTGGCAACACCGCCATCCACATCTTCGACGTTATTGCAGGACGCAACAATTATCAATTGTCGTTCAATGCCACAGATCTCTCTTGGCACCTCCGTCTTGCATAAGTCCTAAAAGAGACCTCAGGTCTCTTTTTTGATTCTATTCTTTACATTACCGTAAGGGAATCATTCAAAATATACTAAATCGTTTCCAAAAACTCATCAATCACTGTGCGCAATTCGCCAGTATTTTTACAGTCCATCAGTTTTACTCGTAGATCCGAAGCGCCATCAAAAGAATTCACATATAACTTAAACATCCTTTTTAATGGTTCGAAGGGATAGCGAGATCCTTGCGATAATAGAGCCTCGCTCCTTTCGTCGTATCGATCTAGGTGAAACTTAAATAATTCCATTAACTCCCGCACAGAGACATCCCCGCCTCGCGCCTCCTGCACTCGTCCAGTAAAACAAAATGGATTCAAAAACACCCCGCGCCCAATCATAAATCCATCTACCTCAGGATATTGCAAACTCAGCTCCTTCACCTGATTCAAATCTTGGATATCGCCATTAATTGTCAATTTTGTTCCTGGCGCTATACTATCACGAATCTTTAAAATCTCAGGAATCAACTCAAAATGTGCTGGCACTTTTGACATTTCTTTACGAGTTCTTAAGTGAATCGTTAGATTTGCTTCATCTTGCGCCAAAACTAAAGGCAGCCAATCGCGAAATTCATCTACATACGTAAAACCAAGCCTTGTTTTTACCGACACTGGCAATTTTGTCATCTTCTTCGCTTCTTGAATACAGGCTACTGCTAATTCTGGCGTACGGATCATCGCTGCTCCGCCACCTGCCTTATTGACGTGACGATCCGGACAGCCCATATTAATATCAAGCCCCTGGAACCCAAGACCTTCAAGCTCTGCCGCAAGAATTGCAAAATGTTCAGGATTTCTCCCCCAAATCTGAGCAATAATTGGCGCATCCGTCGCACAAACTGACAGGCGCTCCAAGGCATCATGTCGGCCTTTTTCAGACGCAAAAGAAGTAACATTCGTAAATTCTGTATAAAATAAATCTGGTCTACCAGCGCGGTTAATCACCTGACGAAATACCACATCCGTCACCCCCTCCATCGGGGCTAAAATTGTAAATCCTTTCGGTAAACTCTGCCAAATATTCATCTCAATCTCTCTTCTTTCTAATCTTTTTACAAAATTTCTCCCACCATCAGAACCCAGACTTAAGGTTCTTCACTATTCTTTAAAATTATTGCCTGTTCATAAATCTCTTCAAATCTAGCAATCGTTCGTTTTAGATCATGTCGCTTAGCAATTTCAATCGAACCCAACTTGTAATTTTTTGCCAATTCTGTGTCTAATAGAATTTTCGCCATCGCTCGCGCGATTCCATCCACATCTCTTGGTTGGCAAAGTTCACCATTTTTCCCATCCTGACATAACTCTGAAACTGCCCCAGCGTCTACTGCAACCAAAGGTAGTCCCACCGCTGCAGCCTCAATCAAAACAATGCCCTGAGTCTCCGTCTCTGATGCTGTCACAAACATTTTACCAGCTCGGTAAATTTCGATTAACTCAGGTGGCATTACTCGCCCAAGAAACTTCGTCTGTTTTTCAATTCCAAGCTCGCCTGCCAACACTTTTAGATTCGCCAAATCGATCCCGTCCCCCACAATCACTAGCTCCAATTTCTTTGCTGGCACACCTGACAGACCTAATAACTCCTTAAAAGCCTTCAGTACAAGATCAATGCTTTTTTCTGGATCAACTCGCCCAATATATAAAATTTTCTGACTTTTATTGTCCAAATTATATTTCTTCAACACCTCAATATTTGGGCGTTTTGGATAAAATTCGCTTAAATCAATCCCATTCGATAAAGCTTCAACCGTCACCTTAAAATGTTTACGATTTTTAGGAATCAGATCACCAATCGCCATTTCCGTTGGCATAGTCGCATACTCAGAATGTTTCAAAAAACTCGCCATATATGCTCGAATCATCGCATTAGAAGCTTTCTTAATCAATTTCGGCTTCAAAATCCCCAACTGATCCGTGATATTGTCTGGATAAGCATGTCCAGTCGAAACTAGTGGCACGTTATACTTCTTCACGTAACGCATTACCGCTAGTGCGATTGTCTCAGCGGTCTGCAGATGTATCACATCTGGCTTAAATTCACTCAAAACTTTTTTAATCTCCGAATATGGATTCACTGACCACCAAATTCCATAACGATAAGTCAAGCGCGGCATCGGAATACCCAAAAAATCTTTCTTCTCGGGTACTTCATTAATTTGGTCAGGATAAAAGGGAAAACGCAGAGACGTTAAATATGCAGTTTTTATCCCCGTCTCTTCATCAGTATCAATATGAAATTTACCATTAAAGCTTGGGGAAATCACCAGAACTTCATGTCCCGCCCGTGCAAGCCCGCGCGCCAAATTTCGCGCAAAAACAGCTACTCCATTTGTCATTGGGTAATAAATAT
>JABCPR020000043.1 GCA_013332965.2 Candidatus Saccharimonadota bacterium
CGATCTCTTCCCAGAAAACCCCTACGCCAAACTCTTTGGCGTGATTCCAATCACCTTCTTCCTCTTTACCATGATTACTTCCGACCTCTCACATTTCATCTCCGGATACCGTTACGCCGCACCTGTAGCCAACCAGTTTAATAGCGATTTCACCATCACCCTATCAAATCTCAAGCCGGGCGATAGTATTCTAATCGATAAAGATAATGAATCCACAAAACCAGTTGCAGAACTTGTTCTTGCCGCCAACAACGTGAAGCCGATTTTCCGCCCAGCCCTCAAATACAACATCATCGAACCAACACACGCCTTCACGACCGGAGAAACTTTTTACGCCCTCGACAAAATCGGATCTAAAGAGAATACCAATTTTGCAATACAAAAAATCATTACCTCTTCAAAATCCCAAAATGCCGACCGCCTATATCTTTATACTGTCGAGTAATCTGTTATAATATTTCTATAATTATTTAAGGAGAGATTTCATGGGTGCTACCTTTGACCAAATGAAAATGATTAATAACTTACGCAAAGCCCAAAAAGACTTGAAGAATGAAATTGTTGAAGTTGAAGCTGGTGATGGCGCTGTTGTAGTCCAAATTACTGGCGAACTTAAAGTCAAAAAAGTCACCATCGACCCATCTCGCGTTGACCTTGACGACATCTCAGAACTTGAACGTTGGATTGAGAACTGCTTCCGTGACGGTTATGCTAAAGCACAGGAAATTGCAACCGACAAAATGAAACCTCTGATGAGCCAACTTGGCGGTCTTTCTGGTCTCGGCATGTAATAAATCTATCTAGCCAAATTATCATTAAATTCAATTTAGATTAATATCAGATTAAACTTAGTTTATGCTGCCAAAAGCACTAGAAAACACTATTGAAGCACTGGGGAATCTCCCTGGAGTTGGTCCACGCACCGCTGAGCGCTACGCGACCTATCTTTTTCGTGTTGACACTAAAATCTCTGAAACTATTATTGACGCCCTAACACATCTTCATACCGATGTTAAAATCTGCCCAGTAACTTTTGCTCTAATTAATCACGATGAACAGGTTTCACCACTCTACAGCGACGAAGAGCGTGACAAGAAGACTATTCTAGTTGTTGAGGAACCGCTTGACATCTATGCCATTGAGCAAACCAAGCAATATCATGGCACCTACCATGTCCTAGGTGGCGCCATCTCACCTATCGATGGAATCACTCCCGACAAACTCCACATTGAGGAGTTGATTTCTCGTGTCAAAAATGACGCAGCCGAAGAAATTATTATTGCCACTAACCCGAGTGTAGAAGGCGAAAGTACCGCCCTTCTTCTTCAAAGACTACTTTCAGGTAAATACCCTGAGCTAAAAATCACCAGATTGGCCCGTGGACTTCCACTCGGCGTCGATCTCTCCTTTGCCGATCAAATCACCCTCGGTGCCGCCCTCGCCAACCGCACTAAACTCTAGCCTACCCCTACCCCTCCAGAATCCAGACCCCAGACTCCAGATTCCAGACACCAGACTCCATACTCCAGATTCCAGACTCTAGACCCCAAACTCCAGACCCAGACTTTATCTTGAAGCATACTTTTCAAATCCATAATCTCAAACTAATTATGTTTTTATGCTAAAATCAGACTATGTCATCTAAGGAGGTTCATGGAACAATCTAATCTTTTATATTTAATTTTGTTTTTTAATCTAGTCTTATTAGTTATTGT
Source organism: Candidatus Saccharimonadota bacterium (assembly GCA_013332965.2). Taxonomy (GTDB): domain Bacteria; phylum Patescibacteriota; class Saccharimonadia; order Saccharimonadales; family Saccharimonadaceae; genus Nanosyncoccus. The sequence goes on from JABCPR020000043.1 coordinate 1,716, forward strand.
TTTATTTTTAACGCTAAAAAATCGCAGCAACAAGAAACAGGAATTGTTGCAAAATTCCATTGAAATGATGGCAAAAAATAGCGATCAGATTGTCGAAGCCTCCAAAAATCTCAATGATCGCATGATTCGTGTTGAAACTATCGTCGGCACCATCACCAAAGGCGTTCATGATGGCTTTCGCGACAACCGCCAGGAGATTGCTACCAATCTCCAAACCATTCAAAAAACCATGGATACTAGAGTTCGCGATTTGCAAAATGATAACGCCAAGAAACTTGAAGAGATGCGCCTAACTGTTGACGAAAAACTCCAGGCCTCAGTTGAAAAGAGATTCAATGAAAGCTTCAAGACTATTTCCGAACAACTCACAAGTGTTTATAAGGGTCTCGGCGAAATGAAAAATCTAGCCACCGGTGTTGGCGATCTCAAAAAAGTCATGGAGGGCGTTAAAACGAGGGGAATTTATGGTGAGGTTCAGCTCAGTAGTATTATTTCCGACATCTTAAGTCCAAATCAATATTGTGAAAATATTAGCACCAAACCGGGTTCCGCTGACCGCGTTGAATTTGCCGTCAAAATGCCAGGTCGTGATGAGAATCATGATACTTTTCTTCCAATCGATTCTAAATTCCCGGTCGAAAACTATTCAAGATTAATTGCCGCTTATGACCTCGGCAATAAAGCCGATATTCTCACTTATCAAAAAGCCCTTGCCACCGATGTTAAAGAGCAGGCGAAAAAGATTTTCACCAAATACATCGAGCCACCATATACTACCGATTTTGGCATGATGTTCGTCCCAACCGAGTCACTCTATGCTGAAATTTTACGCATCCCAGGTCTCTCTGACGAGATCCGCCAAAAATACAACATTAGCATTACCTCTCCATCCACCCTGCCAGTAACTCTATCTGGCCTACTTATGGGCTTCCGTACCGTTGCCATTGAAAAGCGTAGTAGTGAAGTCTGGCAAGTACTTGGCGCCGTTAAAACTCAGTTCAGTAAATTCGGTGACCTCCTTGAAGCCACCAAGAAAAAACTTCAAGAATCTGCCAATAAAATTGACGCCGCCGCCACTACTTCTCGTCAAATCGAGCGACGCTTGAAAGAAGTTGAAAGTCTTCCAGCCAGTGAAAGCACTAAACTCATTGGTGACGTTGACGTCTAGCATATTGACGCTACCTTCTAATATATTGAGATTCAATTAGCGTCAAATTCCCATCTAATTAACCCATAGTCTCGTCTAATTAACCCTGTAATCTGTTATAATAAAATCAATGTACGACAATTTTCAACAGTTTATTTCAAATAAATCTCGCCTCTGCATTATTCAGGCGGAAAATCCAGATGGCGATTCACTTGGCTCCGCGCTCGCGCTTGAAGCTTTACTTTCTGATAAGCAAATTTCCCAGTATTGCCCAGTCAATATCCCAAAATACCTTCGTTACTATACTAATTGGTCAAAAGTCCAAAGTGAAATCGATTATCAGGCTGATGGATATATTATTGTCGACACTGCCGCACAAATTTTACTCAGTAAACTGACAGATGACCTCACTATTCGAAATCTTCTCTATACCAAACCAGTCTTTGTTTTTGATCACCATGAAACCTCAGACGACCTCGATTTTCCACATCAGTCCATCATTGAGCATCTCCCATCCTGCACCAATCTTATCTATAAGGTCGCCAAGGAGCTCAACTTAAATATCAATAAGACCGCCGCAGAATATATTTTTCAGGGACTTCTTTCTGACACTCTCGGTCTCACCTCAGCCGGTGTAACTAGTGAAACTTTTCGTCTAGCCGCCGAACTTGAAGATCTCGGCGCCGATATTACTGAACTTGAAGAACGCCGCAAAGAATTTATGAAAAAGTCTCAGCGCATTCTTGCCTACAAAGCTGAGCTAATCAATCGTATCGACTACTCACTTGATGGACAGCTCTCCACGATTCATATTCCATGGGATGAAATTCAAGAATATTCCGATGAATATAATCCAAACGTACTCATTCTGGAAGAAATGAAGATGGTGGAAGGTGTCAAAATCGCCGTTGCCATCAAAACCTACCCAGATGGTAAATTAACTGGCAAAATCCGCACTTCTATTCCAGTCGCCGATAAAATCGCTGGCTTTTTTGGTGGCGGCGGACACCCATACGCTGCCGGCTTCCGTATTTATGATACAAATTATCAAGATACTCTCCGCGAACTCGTCGGCTGTTCAATTAAATTAATTGAGGAATACGAGAAAGAGTCCGTTAATCAAGAGACCACTTTTATTGGGAGTTTTTAAATGAGACTATACAACACTCTAACGAGAAAAATCGAAGATTTTACTCCGCAAGACCCTAAAAATCTTAAAATTTACACCTGTGGACCTACCGTATACAGCTTTGCTCACATTGGCAATTTCGCAAGTTATATTTACTGGGATCTTCTCGTTCGCACCCTCACCTTAAATCAATGGATAGTCAATCGCGTGATGAATATTACCGATGTTGGTCATCTCACCTCTGACGGCGACGAAGGAGACGACAAGCTAGAAAAAGGCGCCAAACGTGAAAATAAAACCGTTTGGGAAATTGCTGATTTTTATACTGAGGCTTTCCTTAAAGATTTTTACTCACTTAACCTCATTAAACCAAACAAAATCGCACGCGCCACAGATTATATCAAGGAAGACATCGCTATCGTTGAAGATCTCATTAAAAAAGGCTATACCTACGAGACTTCCGATGGTATTTATTTCGATACTAGCAAATTCGCTCACTATGCAGCCTTTGCTAAGCTCGATTTAGAACACCTGAAGACCGGTGCTCGTGTCGAATTTAATCCAGAAAAACGCAACGCTTCTGATTTTGCAGTCTGGAAATTTATTCAGGCTGGGGAAGACCACGCCATGCGTTGGGATTTTCTAGGCCGCCCAGGTTATCCCGGTTGGCATCTTGAATGTTCAACCATCTCACACACTGAACTTGGTGAACCACTCGATATCCACACTGGCGGCATCGACCATATTCCGGTCCACCACACTAACGAAATTGCCCAGTCCGAAGCTGCTTTCGGGAAAATTATGAGTCGCTTCTGGCTCCATTGTAACTTCATCACCATTGACGGCCAAAAAATTAGCAAATCACTCGGCAATACCTACACTATTGCCGACCTCTCTTCTCGTGGTTTTTCACCAGCCGACTATAAGACCTGGATTCTGCAAGGACATTATCAATCAGAACGTAATTTTACCTTTACCGACCTTGCCGGCACCAAAAATCGCCGTCTCAAATGGGAAAATCAGATCGCCAAATTATTACAAGAACAACCTGAAATAGCTACACTAAAAACCACTCAAGAACTACAGGATTTTCTCAGTAATTTATTAACCTCTGAAACTACCGTGAAAACCGATCTTACAAAGCAAATCTTAGAGAGTGCATCCAATAATCTTAACTCCGCCGAAGCTTTTTCCATTATTGATCAGAACACGCCAACCCTAGCAGAGTGGGCGTTCATCGAAAATTTGTTTGGACTCAACCTCTTTTCTGATCAAATCCTCCCATCAGTAGAAGTGCTCAAGCTAATTGAATCTCGCCAAGCTGCTCGCAAGGCAAAAAACTACCAACTTTCCGATGAGCTTCGCGACAAAATCGCAGAAAAAGGCTACACCATATCTGATGGTGCCACCCCGATTTGGCAGTACCTAAACTAGCTTATTTCTTTTTCTACTAAACTCGGATATACTTAATAAAAATAAAGGAGGTTCATGTCACGCACTATCGAGGTCGATACCAAAACGTTTATCCGCTTTTGGTTAGTTATTATCGCCTTCGCTGGACTTGGTTACTTAATTCTTAAGGCCGCCAGCGGTTTAATCATCATTTTTATCTCAGCTTTTTTGGCTATCGCCCTAAAACCGCTCGCCAAATTAATTGACAAAATCGACAAAAGAAAAGAAAGACCGCAACTTGCCACCATCATCGCCGTACTCGTCGTCGTGCTTGGTTTTTCTATTATCCTCGCTGTAATTGGCCCAGTCATTATTTCACAGGTTTCCGTTTTTCTTTCCACAGCACCGCAAAAAATTGCTGCAGTCACTGGTGAAATCGACATTGATAAATTCGGTAATTATTTTGGTATCCCAGATCTTCAGCTCCAAATCACCTCCGCAGCTAAAAACTTTAGTAATACCTTATTAAATAATATTAGCAACATTGCCATCACCGGTGTCGGCACTATTGGCACCATCATTACCAACACCATCCTAACCATCGTCCTCACCATTCTCTTCATGCTCGAGGGTCCACAATTGGGCGAAGATTTCTGGCGCGCAATTTCACCACGCGATTCTCAAGCCACTCGCGTTTGGCACCGTGTCACCTCAAAAATGAGTACCGTTGTCGCTAAATATGTCTCAGTCCAGGTATTAATTGCCCTACTTGATGGCATCGTCACCGCCTCCGTAGTCTTCATCCTTTGTCTTATTTTCAATGTCTCAGGCAGTATCGCCGTCCCCCTCGGCCTCATCGCCTTCCTCTTCTACCTTATTCCGATGTTTGGCCCGGTCATCACCTGTGTAATTAACTCAATCCTGCTTTTTGTTAACTCACCATGGGCCGCCCTTAGTTTCTTCCTCTTTTATATCATTTATCAGCAAATCGAAAACAACGTCATTAGCCCGCGTGTTCAGGGAAAAGGCCTTGGCTTACCTCCAGTCATCATCCTTATTTCCATCATCATCGGTATGTATGCCTTTGGCTTGATCGGCTGTCTCATTGCCATCCCAATTGCTGGCTGTATTAAAGTCATCATCGACGAGTATGCCGCCATTCGTAAAGTGATGGATAATTAGATTCAATCAAATAGACTATTTTGGCTCGCTATGCCATAATATTATAGGTATTTAAATAGATCAGATCATCAATATTTTAAACTATTGGTCTTTCGGTCTACCAAAAATATATTAAAATTAGATTTTAAAACAAGGAGTTAACATTATGGAACAAGTTTTACCATTTCTCGAAGGCATTTTTCTTATTGCCACCGCTGACGGCGATCAGCCACATCTTCGCCCATTTGATGCCGCCGGTATTCTCGATGGCAAACTTTATATTGGTACCAAAAATAACAAAAAAGTCTACAACCAGATTAAAAATAATCCAAAAGTAGAAATCTATGCCACCAATGACGCTCTTGGTGCCCTCCGCATTCAAGCTGAAGCCTATCCTGCCGCAGCTGAGATTAATCAAGCTGCCTACGAATCAACTCAAAAAGACTACACTGGTGAAACCTGTGCAGCAATTGAACTCAAAAACGTCCACGGTACTATTTCAAACAAACTTGGTGAAACAATCGATGTCAACTTCTAATTCCGTAAAAAACAATACCGAAATCCGCAAAACAACTCTGATTTATCTCACCGCTATTTCAGCCGGCATTCTTCTCATCTCCAACCTTGCCGCTACCAAACTTTGGGATATGTTTGGCATTGCCGTAGATGGTGGAGTGATCTGTTTTCCAATTTCCTACCTCCTCGGCGACATTATTATTGAATTCTATGGTAAGAAAACCGCTAAATCAGTTATTCTTTCAAGTCTTCTGCTTAATATTCTTGCCGCCATTGTTTTTTGGATCGTCTGCATCCTGCCACCATTCGCTGGCACCGAAGAAATGCACACCGCCATCTCTTCTGTTCTTGGCTTTGCACCACGCATCATCATCGGCTCGCTCGCTGGTTACCTCTTCTCCCAGTTTTCCAACAACTTCATCTTCGAAAAAATCAAGAAAAAGACTGGTTCAAGATTATTCCTCGTTCGCGCTCTCGGATCTTCTCTGATTGCCCACCTTCTCGACACCTTAGTCTTCGAGACTATTGCCTTCCTCGGCGTCTTACCATTCAATGATTTTCTTAACCAGGCAATCTTCGCCTATCTTATTGGTCTTGGTTTCGAGTTCATCCTCTCTCCAATCGAGTTGCTCATCGTTTCCAAGGTCCGTCCATACTTAGACGACTCTGAAATAAAGGATTCAGGATCAAAATCAGAAGCTCAAAATAAAGCCACATCAAAAGATTCTGAATCAAAAACCCAAAAAGAGAACTAAACATGACCACTGCCGACCCCTACGATTTTCATTTTGAAATTACTCATAAAATTCCTGGCAAACTTGGCCGAGCTGGAGTTATCCATACCCCACACGGCAAAATCAAGACTCCAGCTTTTATGACGGTCGGCACTCAAGGTTATGTCCGCTTTGTTTCTAGCGAGCAACTTCAAGAAATTGGCGCCCAGGCAATGCTAAGCAATGGCTATCACCTTCGTCGCAAGTCATACAAAATCGCCGAAGAAGGTGGACTTTCAAAATGGTCTGGCTGGCACGGCCCTACCCTCACCGATTCCGGTGGCTTCCAGGTCATGTCTCTCGGATCCGGACTTGGCAAAGTTGTCTCTATGGATAAAGAGCGCGGCGTCACCAATACCGCTCATAAAGAACGTCTTGCCCATGTCACCGAGCAAGGTGTTAACTTCACAGATCCTTTCGACGGACAACCAGATTTCATTGGACCAGAAGAATCCATGCAAATCCAGTGTCGCATTGGCGCTGATATTCATATGGCTTTCGACGAGCTCACCTCACTTGCTGACGATTATGACTATAACGTTGAAGCCTTAGCTCGCACCGAACGCTGGGCAAAACGCAGCCTTGATGAACATATGAAGCTGCGCGACACGCTCGGCTATCGTCAAAGTCTCTATGGCGTCTTACAAGGTGGACGTTGGGAAGATTTAAGACGCAGCACTGCAAAAAAACTCGGCGAGATGTCTTTCGATGGTTACGGTCTTGGTGGTGCCTTCCTCAAAGAAGACTTATCCGAAATCTTGCGCTGGTGCAACGAAGAACTGCCAGAAAACAAACCACGCCACTTACTCGGGTTGTCCCATCCTGACGACATTTTAAATGGCGCAGAAATGGGCGCCGACACTTTTGATTGCGTAGCGCCAACTAGGGAAGCACGCCATGGCAAGATTTATACCAAATATGGTGACATTAACCTCCGCAAATTCAAAGATTCTAGCCTCCTACTTGATGAAGACTGCGATTGTCCAACCTGCAAAGCAGGATATACACGCGGTGAGCTCCGCGACCTTTGGCGATCCGGCGACGGGGAACTAAAAAGTAAATTCTACACCCTCGCCTCAATCCATAATCTGCGTTTCATCATCCGCTTAACCGAACAAATTCGCGAGGCCATCCAAAACGACACTTTCACAGAATTCAAACAGGAATTCCTAAAAAACTACTATCAAAAGTAAAACCAACGTTTATATAAATCCAACATTATTTTTATGGTAAAATTATAAGGTGGATAATCAAAATTCTTTTTTCAAACAACGACACCCATTACTGAAGGATATTCTAAGCCTAGTCACCTTTATTATTTTTGTCATCCTTGGCACACTTTTTTTAAATACCTATGTCATGCGCTCATATAACGTAGTTGGCGCCTCCATGGAAAATACCCTACATGGCCAGGATCGCCTCATCGTCAATCGGGCCGCGGTTTCTCTCTCGCATTTTTTTGGTAAACCTTATGTGCCAAAACGTGGACAAGTTATTGTTTTCTTAAATGGCGATGCGTCCGGTCCGCTCACTTGTGGTCTCGAAACTTCTATCCGCGATCAATATATTATTAAGCGTGTCATCGCTTTTCCTGGTGAGCGCGTCACGGTTAAGGACGGCATATTGACAGTTTATAATAACGAACATCCTGATGGCTTCCATCCAGATGACGAGACCAGAAAGTCCGACAATGATGGACCAAAAGCCCAGACCTCTGGCGAAGTTGATATTATTGTTCCAGAAAATGAAATTTTTGTGGCTGGCGACAATCGCGAAGGCACCCATTCATACGATTCAAGATACGGACTTGGCACTATACCATACTGTCGCATCGTCGGCCCAGTCCTCTTGAGGCTCTATCCATTTAACAAAATCCGCCTATTTTAAGGTATAATATTGCTATGTCAGATTATATTTTGATTCGTAAAGGCCGTAATATCGTAAGTGCTTTTTTGCACGCCTTTTTCAACTTATTACTTGGACTTGGCTCTGTTTTTATCACCTTTAGCACTGCTAGCTGGATCCCTGGCGCACTTCTAGTCGTCATTTCCAAGTGGCGCATGTTTGCCGTCCGTCCTCGCTACCTTTTTCTCAACCTCAAATCAAACCTTGTCGACCTCATCGTTGGTTTTTCTTTCGTCTTTATCACTTACGCCTCTGGCCCGACTCTTCTCCCAATTCATTTCATCCTTGCCATTCTTTACTCAGCCTGGCTCATCGTTTTAAAACCAATGTCGACTGAACGCGCCTCTGGCATTCAGGCTCTACTCGCCGTTTTTCTAGGTACCACCGCGACAACCTTAATGTCCGCCAGTGCTAATGCAGCTTTCCAAGTTATATTCAATTTTCTCATCGGTTTTGCTGCTGCCAGACATGTCCTCGTACAAGGTGATGATCCAGATTTCTCCTTCCTCTCGCTCTTGATGGGTTTAATTTTTGCTGAATTTGCCTGGCTCTGCCAATCTTGGCTCATCGTCTATACTTTCAAAGAGATCGGTTTTCTCCTTCCACAATCCGCCATCATTCTTACCACGATAGTCTTTCTTGTCGGCAATATTTTTAACAAAATCTCCAGTGACGAAGAATTTAATTTCAAAAAAATCGCCACTCCAACTATTTTCTCACTTGCTCTCATTCTGATTATCGTGCTTTGGTTTAGCAAACCATTATTTAATGTCTAAAGGAGGTAAATTTATGACAGAAAAACTTATTTCTTCTCAAACTGAAGAAAGTGATTTTGAATCAAGCAGCAAAACTAACGGCTCAGTCGAGAAAGCTAAGGAAGCTGAGAAAGTCGAGGAGACTAAGGAGACTAAGGAGACTAAGGAGACTAAGGAAGCCGAGGAATCTAAGGAAGCCGAGAAAACCAAGGAACCTGAAGAGGTCGAGAAAGCTGAAGTAGACGAGAAAGCTGAAAAATATCCTGAATCTAAAAACATCAAGGAATCCCAAAAACCGTCCAGCAATAAACTACCAATCTTTCTTTCAGTCCTCGCGCTCGCCTGCAGTATTTACAATCTCAGCCTAACTAGGAATCTTACTGGTAATAACTTCGGCAATCCAGGCCAAATCGGTCGGGATAGCAACTCTGCCAACTTTACAGAAGGCTCGATTGCTAGTATCGCCAATGCCGTCTCAAAAAGTGTCGTCTCTATCGTTACAAGCACTGATCAAAAATCCTTCTTCAGCAATGAAACTACCAGCCAAACCGCTGCCGGACCCGGCTTCATTCTCAGCAGTGATGGCTATGTTGCCACCAACAAACATGTCGTTTCAGGAGCTAGCAAAATCGGCGTCATCCTAGATGATGGCACTGCTTACGAAGATGTTGAACTTGTCGGCACCGATCCGCTCAACGATTTTGCTATCATTAAAATCAACAACGTCAATAACCTTTCACCAGTTAAACTTGGTGATTCGAAAACCACTTCCGCTGGTCAACAGGTTGTCGCCATCGGCAATGCCCTCGGCGCCTACCAAAACTCCGTAACTTCTGGAATTATCTCTGGCAAGGGTCGCAGCCTCACCGCTACTGATTCTGGACGCACTCAGTATGAAACACTTTCAGATATGATTCAAACTGATGCCGCCATTAACGGAGGCAACTCAGGTGGTCCGCTCGTCAATGCCGCCGGTGAAGTAATTGGCATCAACACCGCCTATGCCAGCCAAGGTAACAACGTCGGTTTTGCCATCCCAATTTCAAGCGTGAAGGGAATTATTAAAAACGTTCTCAGTGGTAAAGGTTTTGAGCGTGCCGTGATTGGTGTCCGTTATATCAATCTCACCCCGCCCATCGCCAAAGAGAAAAATCTCTCCGTTACTCGTGGCGCTTTAATTGCCTCAAGCAAGAATAATAAAGCCATTATCTCTGGTAGTGCTGGCGATAAGGCAGGGCTGAAAGAAAACGACATTATCACCGCCGTTAACGGTACTGAAATCGGAAGTTCCGGCTCCCTTTCAAGCCTAATTGGTGAATATTCCGTCGGTGATACCGTAAAAATCACAGTCGTAAGAGGTGGTAAAACTGAAACCCTCGAACTTACTCTCGCAGCCTACAAATAGTAAAAACATAGTCTAGGCAAAGAAATATCCCCAAATTTCTCGGGGATATTTTCTCTGTGATTTTTTCAGTCAATTTTCAAAGACCAGTTCTAATAACTTTAGTATTCGAAGCAAGTGATTAAGCCCTGTTTTTTTACCAACGAAAACCCAGAACGCCTAGCATAACGAATAATCCTCTCCTGCTGACTAATATCTGATTCGAGTACCAAAAATTTCTGATGATTTCTCTTTTTATCTTCAAATAAAGCTGGCCATTTTTGTTTAATCTGACGCATTAACTTATAAATCAAAGCCAGTCCATTCCTCTCCGCAAACAAAGCAATGCTTGGCTCATATTCAATTTCAGGTGAACTCCATTCCCAATCGCGATCCACATATGGTAGATTAGCCATGATAATATCAGGCACTGGCGCAGAATCAGAAATCCGATCAAGTAAATCACTGAGAGCAAATACCACATTTTCCGCCTTTAATTTTGTCTTATTTTCACGCGCAACTTTTAATGCCAGCTCCGAAATGTCTAGCGCCAGAACCTGCGCATGAGCACACTCTAACCCCACCGAAATTGCCGCACACCCAGAACCAGTACCCACATCAAAAATCATCACTGGAGATAAAATCTCTTCCTTGATTTTTTCCAACTCCTCTTTCACATTCGGATTATCTGGCCAACTCGGCTCAATCACCCCAATCCTCGCCTTCACCGCTTCTTCATACCTGATCACAATCCTTGTGGCAAGCATATTATATAAGTCAATCGTTGTTTCCACCATCTGTTCGGTTTCCGGTCTAGGAATCAAAACATCCGGAGTTACTTTAAATTTACGTCCATAAAACCATTTCTCGCTTGTAATATAGGCTAATGGTACCTTCACCGCACGCAGTGTTAGCATCTTATCTGCCACCTGTCTTTCCTCGGCGGATAAAATCTTTTCACTATGACTAACCAAAAAAGTCCGATCCGATGTCTTAAAAACATTCGTCAAAATCAACTCTGCATCCAGTGGATTGACCAAAGTTTTTGCCTGCGTCAGCCATTTTTTTATCGTTAACGCCATAAAAACCTATCCTATTATGCCGTTTTCGTCACGAATTGCCTGAATCTCAAATTTCTTAAGCTCAGCCAAGATATCATCAATATCACCATCCATCACAGCCCCAATATTTGAGCGAGAATAATGGATGCGATGATCAGTCACACGGTCTTGTGGGAAGTTATAAGTACGAATTTTCTCCGAGCGGTCACCGGTACCGATCAAAGACTTACGTGCTGCCGAAGCATTTGCCGCCTCCTCCGCACGACGTATCTCATTAAGGCGGGTACGCAAAACCATCATTGCCTTCTCCTTATTCTGACGAAGAGACCTTTCATCCTGCATTGCCACCACGAGACCAGACGGATAGTGTGTAATACGAATCGCTGAGTTAGTTGTGTTGACCGACTGACCACCATGGCCACCAGAATGATAAATATCAATCCTTAAGTCCTTCTCATCAATCTCAATTTCCGATTCTTTCACTTCTGGTAAAGCTACCACAGTAGCAGTCGAAGTGTGAATTCTACCCTGTGACTCAGTGGCTGGAACACGTTGTACGCGGTGCACGCCGCCTTCAAACTTTAAACTACCATACGGCCTTTCACCAGAAATTTTAATCACAGCTTCCTTGATTCCACCAGCCTCATTGGCATTTTCAGACATCAGTTCAACCTTCAAGCCATGTTTTTCAGCAAAACGCAAATACATACGATAAAGCTCGGCTGCAAACAGAGAAGCTTCATCCCCACCAGCACCAGCACGAATCTCCATAATCACCGGCTTATCATCATCCGGATCGCGTGGCACTAATTTTTCCTCAAGACTAGAAGTCAATTTCTCAATTTCGCTTTGCGCATGGTCAATATCAGATTTGGCAATTTCCGCAAAATCCGCATCATCCAGCAGCTGCTCAGCCTCCACGATATTTTGCTTTAGCTGTGTAATTTTTTCATCAATTTCAATAATTTCATTAATCTCTGCTAGGCGTTTTGATTTGGAAGCAAAATCCTCGCTCATATAAGCGTTCGGGTCCGCCAAAAAAAGCGTAATTTCTTCCGCCTCCTTTTTCAAACTCTTGATTTTTCCTTCCATCTATTCTCCTCACAAAACCTGATTCTATTTACTTATATTTCAGAAAAATTAACATTGTATAAACGTATTTTAACATATTTTAATCAGTAAAAATATACCTCCGTAACACCCAAGCATTCTAATATAGTTAACTTGGTAGGGCTCAATTAACCAGGTTTTAACAGAATACAGCAGTGAAAACTTACGGAAAAGTTGTGAGTTGATGCTATAATACTTAATATGAAACCAGAAAAAAACACAAAATAATATACCTAAAAAAGCAATTAGTAAACCAAATGTTGTTAGTCTTATCTATTTTATAATCATTGTGATAATTTGGGTACCACATACGTTGCCAATTTTTACAAATACAGCAAGTATGCAGGATATTGTCGCTATTTTCCTTGCTCCACTTGCAATTGTGGGATTATTCTTAGCCTATAATTCTGGCATTGCATTAGCCAAATACAACTATGGTCGGGTTGTAAAAGGTAATCTGTTTTTGCCATACCTTATATTAGCAGCTGTCCATATTGGATGCGTAGGAGGATGCCTAATTCGTGAGTTGAATTTGGTAGGCTATCCGTTTAAGTTGTGTTTTGATTTTTGCCAGCAGATTAAAATGACAACAGCCGTTATGGCGTATTCTATAGTTTCGACTGTACTATTTTTACCAGCTTATTGCGCTATATACCGTTATCGTAGATGGGTGGTAAAGTATAATCTCCCTAACCCAGTTTAGATTATTTGCAGTTGATTGGGGATTTAACAGACAAAATTATAGAGGCAAATTGCGATTTTTGGCACGTATTTGTCGTAAAAATGGCATAAAAAATAGCCCTCTATTTTAATAAGGGATTTAACAGACACTTATAGATTGCAGAATAGATAAAAATTATTATATAAACCGTTTGGTGGGTCTTACTGGGCTCGAACCAGTGACCTTACGAATGTGAATCGTACGCTCTAGCCAACTGAGCTAAAGACCCGCCTACTCTTTATTATAGCAGGGAATTGGCAAAAAAATAAAGATAGTTTTCGCTATCTTTATTTTAGATTTCTGATTAGTCTTCCTTAGCGGCTTTCTTCTCAGCTTCTTTTTCAGCTTTTCTTGCCTTATTAGCAAGAGCTGCCTTACGTTCCTCAGCCTTCTTAGCACGAGCCTTGAAGCGGTCAACACGACCTTCAGTATCGATAATCTTCTCTTCACCAGTAAAGAATGGATGAGAAGCTGAAGAAATTTGCATCTTCACTAATGGATATTCATTACCATCAGTCCACTTTACAGCTTCGTCGCTTTTTGCAGTTGATTTAGTTAGAAAAGAAAAATTCGCTGCCTCATCTGTAAAGACCACAAAACGGTAATCTTTTGGTTGTAATTCTTTTTTACTCATAATTACAGAAAATATACCAGATTATTGCATAATTGTAAAGATATAGCGTCTTAAAGCTCTCCTACCCCTATACAAAAAATCAAAATATAGTATAATAAACACATTATTAAATTAATGTAACAACTTCGCACGTTTTCCTGTAAACAAAAGCGAAGTGAAGAGAAAGGAAAACATGTCAATCAAAATCGACATGAAAGAGCTCCTCGAAGCTGGAGCACACTTTGGTCATAAGACCTCACGCTGGCACCCTAAGATGGCTGAATACATCCATAGCAAACGCCAAGATACCCATATCATTAACCTTGAAAAGACTGTTGAAGGCATCGAACGTGCCCTCCCAGTCATCGAAAAAGTTGTCAAAGAAGGCAAAAAAATCCTCTTTGTCGGTACCAAAAAACAGCTCAAAGCAATCGTTAAAGAAGTTGCCGAGTCTGTCGAAATGCCATACGTCACTGAGCGTTGGGTAGGGGGTACTCTCACCAACGTCGAAACCGTCAACCGTCAGATTAAGAAGCTCAAAGACCTCGAACGCCGCATGAAATCTGGTGAACTCGAAGCTCGTTATTCAAAACTTGAAGTACAGCGCTTCCAGGAAGAGATTGAAACCCTTAACATCCGCTATGGTGGTATCAAAGAAATGACCGATCAGCCAAGCCTCGTCATTGTTACTGATGCCTGTGAAGATAAGAATGCTATCAAAGAAGCTAAAACTTTAAACATTCCTGTCATTGCCATCTGTGACACTAATGTCGATCCATCTGACATTGACTTCGTTATTCCAGCTAACGACGACTCCACCAAGACTGAAAAACTCATCCTTGGCTACTTCGTTGAAGCAATCAAACAAGCTAAAAAATAAATTAAATTAAGGAGTATAAAATGGCAGAAATTACCATTGATGCAATCAAAAAACTCAAAGAGCTTTCCGGCGTTGGTCTTACCGATGCGAAAAAAGCCCTCGTCGAAGCCGCCGGTGATTTTGATAAGGCACTCAAAGCAATGCGCGAAAAAGGCCTTACCAAAGCTGAAAAACGTGGTGACCGCGAGACTCGTGAAGGCATCGTTGCATCTTACATCCACGACAACCGTCTTGGTGCCATCGTTGAAGTCAACTGTGAAACTAGCTTCGTTGCTAACACTGACGAATTCAAGGAGCTAGCACACAAGTTAGCTATGCAAATCGCTTCCATGAACCCACTTTATGTTTCTGAAGCTGATATTCCAGAAGCTGCCCGCCAAGAAAAAGCTGCGGAATTTGAAGCCAACTTCAAGGGACCTGAAAACATGAAAGAGCAAATCATTAACGGCCAAATCAAAAAGGCTTTCTCTGATAAGGTTCTTATGCTTCAGCCATACATCCTTGACGACACAAAAACTGTCGCTGAATTCATCAAAGAGATGATTGCCAAAACCGGTGAAAATATTACCGTCCGCCAGTTTAAGCGCATCGAGCTTGGTGTTAACGAATAATTCGTCTATTTAAAAAATAAGCCTCCAAACGGGGGTTTATTTTTTTTAAGTAAAGATTATGCTAATATACTAGTATGAATTTAGTTTTTGGAATAATTGTCGGCTTCCTGGTCCTCACCACCTTAGTCGTACTTCACGAGCTTGGCCATTTCTTTATGGCCAAGAAAAATGGCGTCAAAGTAAACGAGTTTGGTATCGGCTTTCCGCCACGTGCCATCGCTTGGATTCATTTGCCTAAAGATCAAGTCGAGGATTTCATTAAAAACCTACCAGAAGAGGAACAAAACAAACTACCTCTAACAAAAATTCGCCAAAGACTCGAAAAGAACACCAAATCAAAATATCTTTGGGTGCGTTTTCCAAAATCCGAATATGAAAAACCGCAAAAATATCTAATTTTTAGCCTCAATTATCTACCAATTGGTGGATTCTGTGCTATGGATGGCGAATCCGCGGCCGACACCAAAAAGGGAACTTTTGGCGCGACTAATTTCTGGCAAAAAACTCAGATTCTCTTTGGTGGCGTTATCATGAACTGGCTCACCGCCATCTTTATCTTCACTATTCTAGCCTGGACCGGCATGCCACAATTCCTCCCAAACCAGTTTACTGTCAAAGACGATGCCAAAATGAGAGTCCAACCAGTTATTATTCAAGAAGTCATTAAGGATTCTCCAGCAGAAAAAGCTGGCATTAAATCTCAGTCTCAAATCCTTCGGATCTCCGAAAATAAAGATCTCAGCAATGCTATCGATGTACTCTCCCCAAACACTGTCATAGAGTTTAATAATACTCACCGTGGTAAATCCGCCACTTATGAGCTGATCACACCAACCAACGAAAAATACCTTGCCACAGCAACGCTTAATCCAGAAGGCAGTACCCAACCATCACTTGGCGTCTCCATGAAAGGTAGTGATAGTCAATTTCTTATTCACTATACCTGGTCAGCACCACTAGTCGGTCTTGGAACAACCGCTCAGCTCACCAAAGAGACCTTCTCTGGCATCGGTCAACTCGTTGCAAATATTTTTCAGGGTGTTACTCGTCAGTTTAGTAGTGACAATCATCTTAAGGAAGAAGGTAAACAACAAATTAATAAAGTCAGTGAATCAGTTTCCGGCCCTGTCGGCATCATTGGTAATCTCTTTCCGGCCTTCACCAGTGCTGGCCCAACCAACCTAGCCTTCCTCGCCGCCGTCATTTCCATTTCACTTGCTTGTATGAACGTTCTGCCAATTCCAGCCCTCGATGGTGGTCGCTGGCTTCTTATTGGTGTCTATAAACTAAGGAAGAAAAAATTGAAGAAGGAGACTGAAGAAAAAATCGTTGGTCGTGCCTTTCTCGCGCTACTCGCACTCAGCCTTCTCATTACCATCCTTGATATTCTAAAATTTACTAAATAACTAGAAAAAGAAATCAAATGTCAACCCCCCGTAAATCAAAATTCCAGCTGGGAAAACTCCTACTCATTGCCAATTACACCATTTCAATCTTTGCAATTAGTTACGGCGCCGAACTCGCCGTTGGCTATCCGATGATTCTTTTAATCGGTTTTACTGCCTTTAGGACCCCGCTTTTTAGTGCAATCTATTCTGGACTAACCTATGCCCTTGCCGTCTCTATCTTAATCTTTATCCCATACTTCGCGATTAAACTTAGCAAGAAATACAAAAAACTATATTTTTTACAAAAAATCTTTAACCCTTGGCGAACTAATCGTAAAGAATTGGGACTTGAGGGACTTCCAACCTTCACAGATATTACCCTAAGCATTATCGGCTTCGCCATCTATATCATCATCTCCGGTGTCCTCCTCAAAATCTTTGAATTATTCCCCTGGTTCCAGGCCAATCAGACTCAAGATGTCGGTTTTTCACATTACCTAGTTGGTGTCGATCGCGCCCTAGCCTTCGTTGCTCTTGTTATTTTTGCTCCAGTTTTCGAAGAGATCCTCTTTCGTGGCTGGCTCTTTGGTCACCTCAAAAACACTACCGGAAAGAAACTTGCCATATTTTTAACTTCAATTATTTTTGGCATCGCTCACGGCCAGTGGAATGTCGGCATCAATGTTTTCTGCCTCAGTCTCATCCTTTGTTGTCTTCGCGATCTCACCGACTCCATCTACGCCAGCATTCTACTTCATATGATTAAAAACGGTGTCGCTTTTTACCTCATGTACGTCATTGGTTTTGCATAAATAAAAAATCATCACCCTTCAACTATTTCTACAGTAGATTCACAAAAAAATAATGCCGAATGTGGCATTATTTTTCTAGATTAATCTTTTTTATTCAATCGCAAGAATTTCACCCTCATTACCATTTGGAAGTACATATTTGTCGCCAACCTTTTTTCCCATAATGGCTTTTCCGATTGGTGAAATATCAGAAATGCGTCCATTCAAAGGATCGGCTTCCACTTCGCCCACAATCGTGTATTCATGTTCCTTGCCAAGCATTTTGATTTTTATCTTAGCCCCAACTGATACTTTTTCAAAAGAACCAGTCTCAATTACTTTGGCATTTTTTAGGATTTCTTCAATCTCTAAGATTCTGGTTTCGATCTGGCGTTGCTCCGCGCGTGCGTCAGTATACTCCTGATTTTCTTTCAAATCACCGAATGACCTTGCATAAGCGAGACGATCAGCAACTTGTGGACGCTCGGCAATTAAGGCCTTTAACTCTTTTTCGAGCTCGGCTTTACCGTCTTTTGTCAGGTTCACAATTTTTTTCATGTCTTATAAAATACACGTAAGTATTATAAATGTCAAGCTCTATGCTATAATCTATTAAATTTCATTTTTAAAGAGAAAGGCAAGGGATGAAATTAAGTCAATCTTTTATCAAAACCTTCCGTGAAGTAGGGAAGGAAGAGACCTCAAGAAACGCACAGCTATTGATCCGTGCAGGTTTCATTCACAAAGAAATGGCCGGAGTTTACGATTTTCTCCCGCTCGGTTTAATTACCTTAAACAAAATCCAAGACATTATTCGTGACGAGCTCGACCAAATTGGCTGTCAAGAGCTGCAAATGACCGCCTTACAAAATCCAGACCCATGGATAAAAACTGATCGTTGGGACGATAAGGTTATCGACGTCTGGTTCAAAACAAAACTCAA
>JABCPR020000044.1 GCA_013332965.2 Candidatus Saccharimonadota bacterium
AAAGAGGTAGAGGGGGTGAAATCTCTGTTATAATAGAACAAAGGCGGCGCAAAATGCGTCACCCAAAAATAAGGGAGTTGTTATGGGGAGTATTTTTTCAAAGATTATTGCTGGTGAAATTCCATGCTACAAAATTTATGAGGACGAGAAAACGTTCGCTTTTCTTGATATTCATCCTGAAACACCTGGACATACTTTGGTGGTACCAAAGGTGGAGGTTGATAAACTTTATGACCTTAATGAGGAGGATTACCTGGCGGTGATGAGGACTGTGAAGATGTTGGCTGCAAATATGGAGAAGGTTTTGGGGAGACGAACGCTCCTGAAAGTGGTGGGGACGGATGTGCCGCACGCGCATGTACATCTAACTTCCCTGGATGAAAATTATAAATATGGCCAGGAGGTGCAGATGACAGAGGCGGAAATGCGTGAAATGCAGGAGAAATTGAAGAGATGAGTGAGAAATATTTTGAAGTAAATGAAAGGAATGAGAAATGAAATTTGCGCCATCATATAATCCGGCGGATTTTGAAACAGAGGTGTATGCGGCCTGGGAGGCGGCCTCGAAATTTGCGCCGGCAAAAGAGGATCGAGGCGGGAGGAGTGGTCGCGAGTCTAAGCGCTACTCGATTGTGATGCCACCACCAAATGCGAATGGAAATTTACATATTGGACATGGTTTGACAGTGGCGACCGAGGACTCCTTGACGAGATATTATCGTTTGCGCGGTCGCAGAACTTGGTACGTACCAGGGGCGGATCATGCAGGATTTGAGACTTGGGTAGTGTATGAGCGTGAACTTGAAAAACAAGGCAAAACACGTTTTATGTTCTCTAGAGACGAGCTTTATGCTCGGGTGTGGGATTTTGTGCAAGAGAAACGTGGGGCGATGGAGTTGCAGCTTAGAGCGCTTGGGGCTTCTTGTTCCTGGAAGGATCTGACTTTTACGCTCGACGAGAATGTGATCCGTCAGACTTATCGAACCTTTGAAAGAATGTGGCAGGATGGGTTGATTTATCGTGGTGAAAAATTAGTAAATTATTGTACAAAACATCAGACGGCTTTTGCGGATATTGAGGTTGAATATAAAGACGAGGATGGAGCGCTTTATGAGATCAAATATCCCCTTGTTGAAAGTGATGGGTATGTTGTAGTTTCTACAACGAGACCAGAGACGCTGTTTGGTGATACTGCCGTGGCGGTGAATCCGGCAGATGAGAGGTATGCTGATATTCTTGGTTTGCATGTTTCCCTGCCGCTTACGCGTCGTGAGATTCCGGTGATCGCTGATCAACATGCGGATATGACTTATGGAACTGGGGTGGTGAAGATTACGCCGGCGCATGATGTGAATGATTTTGAAGTGGGAATGCGACATGATTTACCACGAATTTCAGTAATTGGATTTGATGGAAAGATGTTGCCTATCTGTGGGGCTGACTATGAGGGGCTATCGGTTTTGGAATGTCGAAAAAAGGTATTAAAGGATTTGAAAGACGCGGGGCTTTTGCTTGGCGAAAAGAAGATCCGACACTCGGTGGCGCATTGTTATAAATGTGGAACCGTGATTGAGCCGATGCTAAAAGAGCAGTGGTTTGTGGATACTTCGAAGCTTGCTAAAATGGCGATTGAACACTTAAATAATGATGAAATCAAGTTTTACCCAGAGAATAAACAGAAGGTGCTGGTGAATTATTTGGAGGGGCTGAAGGACTGGAATATTTCTAGGCAGATTCCTTGGGGGATTGCAATTCCGATGTTTAAGAAGGTTGATCCGAATGAACCGGGGGAGGAATGGGTTTTTGATACGAGAACAAATTTGTCCGAGATCGAGATTGGTGGCGTAAAATATGTGCGCGACGAGGATACTTTTGATACTTGGTTCTCTTCTTCACATTGGCCAATTGTTTGTACGAACTGGGAGGAAAAGATTGGTAGCGAGTTTTATCCGTTGAACGTGATGGAGACCGGGGCTGATATTCTATTTGCGTGGGTGGCACGTATGATTATGGTGGGACTTTACGTGACTGGCGAAGTGCCATTTAAGGAAGTGTATTTGCACGGTTTAGTTTTGGACGCACACGGAAAAAAGATGTCGAAGTCAAAGGGTAATGTGATTAACCCGATGGAGATGATCTTGCAGTATGGTTCCGATGCTTTCAGGCTTGGAATTTTGCGTGGCCGTTCGGCTGGCTTGAACCAGGCATTTTCGGAAAATTCTGTGATCTCTGGGCGAAACCTTTGCAATAAATTGTGGAATATTTCACGTTTTGTTCAAGGGATCGTGGATGCAGATGAAGCTGAGAAGGGTTTTTCGGAGACTGATGTGTCGGTGGTTCTGGGTAATGAAGCGAATGGAGCGGTGCATCAAACTGCAAGCGATTCGATCAATCCGGAAGTTTATCAGTATACGACTAATAATATGGGGGAGGATTGGATTTGTCGTGAGATTAACCGAGCGAGGGGCGTACTTGAACAGTGTATGGCGGAGTATCGTTTTTCCGAGGCGGTAGAGACAATTTATGAGCTGATTTGGGATAAATATGCGGACTGGTTCCTTGAGAGTCAGAAGATTTTCAAGAATATTTCCCTGCTTAAGGTGACATTAGAATCGATTTTGACGATGCTACACCCATTTGCACCATTTGTAACTGAGGCGATTTGGCAGAATTTGTCCTGGACCGATGGGATGATTATTGATGCAATGTGGCCGTCAATTATGGGCTACGATGAAATTTCTGCGGAGAATTTTGAGCGATTAATTGAGGTGATTTCTGAGATACGCGGAATGGAAACTGCGCTTTCGAAATTTAATAAAGGTAAGAAATTCGGGCTATTAGTTGGGGAGGATATTTTAGTCAACGATAATTTGCTACTTGTGAAGTTTTTGTCGAGAGTACCGGCGATTGCCTCGACAAATGGTACACCTAAGGGGTTGAGACTTGCGACAGTGAATCATGAGTTATATCTTGATGTACCAGAGAAGGTGGTAGTTGATTTTAGAGACGAGCTTGAGGCTAAAATTCTTGCGATCGGTCGTGAACTAGATGGACTTAATGCTAGGATGATGAATCCACGTTATGTCGAAAAGGCTCCTCAGCAGCTAGTGCGAGAGACGCGAAACAGTATTGCGGAAAAAGAAGAACAGATTCAACATCTAAAATCGCAGCTTGAATTGATTTAA
>JABCPR020000045.1 GCA_013332965.2 Candidatus Saccharimonadota bacterium
CCTCAGATTTATGTAGATAATAGGTGATGCCTTTGCTGTTAGTGTGACTGTAGGCCATTTTTCCTCCTTTAATTGATATAGTCTTATCTTATGGTAGGGTGGGATTTCTGTCAAGAGGTTTTACAGAGATTTTATAGGGGGGAAAGTTCTTATGATTTGCTGAATTATGAAGAGAATATTTTTAGCGACCTATATAATCTGCATCTCTATACAGAAGCTAGTTTTATGTGGGATTTGTACTTTTATTTAATGAAGAGGATGGCAATGCGGAGGACAACAAAGATGAGGAGACGAATGAGAATAATAATAATGAGAATAAGGCAGATGAGGAGGGCGAAACCGGCGAGGTCGGGAGCCCAGACCGGGGAGGAGAAGTCGTAGCGATAGAGGGAGGTAGAGGGGATATTGGCGGTAAGGGAGGTGGTGATTTGGTCGGTGGTTGGATAACTATTGATGATGCCGGTCATACAGTTTAGATAGCCAGGGCTATTCCAGGCCCAGCCGTTTGCGATGGCTTTTGGCTTACAAACTTCCATGGCTTTAGCAAAAACGTTGCCGTTTGGATTAGTGTCACCGGTGTTTTTTAACTTATTTTCGGCTTCTGCTAGTGCAGCAGTGGCCTTACGATTATATTGGTTTTCAAGATAAAAAGGACCGGTACCAAAGACAAGGGAATTGCGACCATTTTTCTCAATAAAATTGACAACAACGTGGGATTCAGTATATTTTTTGAGCTCAGTGAGGGTAGTTTTGAGGTTATGATCGATTTCCTCTTGTGAAGTAATTTCCTTGCCGTCGGCAGTTTTTCCCTGATCAGCCTGTAAAACTTTTGTTTTTAGATCATTCATTTTGAGATGGTCAAAACGTAAAAAAGTGGCCGTTAGAAAGAAGAGCGGGATGAGAGCGAGAAAGAGCTGCCAGGTTTTGATTTGATTAAAAAGCTGAGAGAGGCGCTGCTTCTCCTCCTGATGCTCTTTTTTCCCAAATACGCCACCCATAAACGTTTTAATTATAACATAAGTGGAAAGTGGCAGAGCGAGAAGACGATTGGCAGACTACCTGCGGACGCGGGAATTAGTCAGTGAGGAGGTCGTGGCGGAACCAGGCGTCAGCGGGACCAGCGGACATAAGGATAACTAGATAGTTTTCCTGGAGGAGAGTTCTTAGCTCGGTTTTGAGATTATTATCGAGATTAGCTGGTTTGGCGATCCGAGGATTCTTAAGAGTTACAATAAAGTCGGCTGGGGTATAGATTTTGAGGCTTGGATTTTCACGAGTCAGATAAGTTGGCAGCCAGAAAAGATGATCGATGCCAAGAAAAGCATCCTGATAGAGATGAAAAACTTCGTGTTGACGAGTGTTCTGATGTGGCTGATAAACCACAACAACGCCGGCTTTATTAAGATTTTTCGCTTCCTCTTTGGCGATTTCAATAGTGGCCTTGATTTCTTCCGGATGGTGCGCATAGTCGGTATAGGGCCCGTCAGCTAGACGCTCAAAACGGCGGCCAACGCCCGGAAATCGATTGAGAGTTTCGAGAATAAGTTCATCGGAAATATTTTGAAAATCATTGTCGGATGTATCATTAGAAATATTTTGAGGATGATTTTCAGAGGTATTATTAAAAATATTTTGATGGTTATTTTCAGCTGTATTATTAAGATCACAGAGAATTTGCTTGGCAGCGGCAAAGACAAGATTAGCGTCTTCACGACGAGCTTGACCAGCAAGAGTAAGTCTAGAATCTGGCGAACTTAGGATGAGAAGATCTTTATCGGCGATCTGAGAAAGGTCAGATGGAGCAGCGGATTGATTAGCAAAAACGAGAGACTTGCTCTGTTTTTCAAAGGTGAGGAAGGCTTCACGATAATCATGCTCAGTAGGATAAATATCGGGATGATCAAAAGAAACGAAGGTAATAAGAGAGAGCCAAGGGTGATAGTGGAGAAAATTGCGATCATATTCGTCAGCTTCATAGATGAAATAGCGATCATGAGGCTGATAGGAGCCAGATGGAGCAAAATTTAAAGTGGATCCCACAATGTAGGCGGCTGGAAGCTGAAGATTTTTGGCTAACCAAATTAACATGGCGGTCGTAGTGGTTTTGCCGTGAGTGCCAGCGACGGCGATCATCTTAAGGCCAAGTGTTTCTACAAGATGAGCGGTCAATTCGTCACGTTTAGAAATTTTAAGCCCAAGAGATTTGGCGAGCTGTAATTCGGGATGATCTTCGGGGAGAGCGGAAGTATAAACAAACCAATCGAGATGATATTTTTCATGGATCTCTTGGAGATACTGCCCGTCTTGTGTGCCAACAGTGAAGGGAATTTGAGCCTGTTCGAGTTCCTGGGAAATTGCGCCGCGATGTTGATCGGACCCAAAAACCTGATAGCCAGCATTTTTTGCCATAAGAGCGAGCGGACCCATACCAGTACCAGAGATGCCAGAGATGTAGATATTCATAGGTATATTATAATTGAAAATAGAAAGTAAATGTGAGTTTAATTCAAATCTAAGCTGTTCTTGATTTTAATTAAAAATATTTCGTCAGAGAATACTGGATGGTATTGATTAGCTCTAAAATATTTATTGAAGTATATATAGTTGATTACATCATTATTTTTTTCGGAATAAATTGGGAGAACTTCAAATTTATAATCAGCCAAACTTATATCATTGCTTTTAATAAAAAAGCTAAGTGATTCAACGGAGTTGTCGGCTTCCCCAATAAAATCGTAGCCATACAATATATACTTTTCTTATTAAAAATAAAGGGGATTTTCCAAAAATTAGTTGCAATATAGGTAAGGGCCGCTTGATCACCAATTATTTTTTTATTATTACAATTTAAAAAACATGGTAGTACTTTATTGTTAAGAAAATTAATAGCCTGGAGATTATTATGAGACTTCTCTTGTTCTGAACCCATTTATGTCTTTCTAAAAATTAGTTATCTAGCTTTTTGCGGAAAAAGTTGGTGTCGTAGATTGTGGCGCCGTGGTCATTATAGAATTTTTGGGCAGCTTCGCGGCCATTGCCGCAAGTGAATTCGAGATTTTTGCAGCCTTTTTCCCTTGCCCATTTCTCATAAGCATCGAAGAGGAGATGGCCGACACCTTTACCGCGAGCTGCTTGGTCCACTACAAAATCTTCGAGATAGGCGTTTTTACCAATGCCAGCGCCAAAAATAACAGAGACAGAAGCCATGCCAAGGATTTGCGATGGCGAAAATTCAAGTTGATTCTCTATTTTGTTTTCATTTTGACTATTTTCTTCGTTTTTGGATTGTCCTTTCAAATTCGTTTCTTGATTATCGATTTCAACTGCGAGAAGGCAATCATGCCAAGGTGAGGCAATTAATTCATCAAACCAAGTCTTAGGAATAGGACCATTGTCGCGGCCACTACGTGAAAGTTGAACTAAGAGAGCACGAATTCGATCAGCGAGATCTTCAGAATATTTGGTAAGTTTGACAATTTTAATCATAATTTCCTCTTTTAAATTAAGTCTTCTAGGGACTTGAGTTTTTCTGCGATTTCATCAGCTTTGTCGCGGATTTTTTCAGGGTTATCTCCCCAAATCGTAATACGAACAAGCTCCTCTGTGCCACTGGCACGAATATTGAGGCTCCAGTTAAGCTCCTCAAGCTCTTTAGTTTGTTGTCTGATAAATTCCTCTGCGACTTCTGCGTTAGTTCTAAAAGCTTGCTTGAGAGCATGGCTAACTGGTTGATTTTTGATAGTCTGAGGAAGCTTTTTTAGCATAGAACAAATCGACTTTAAGGTAATATTACCAGAATCGGTATTTGAGGTTGATTCGGATTTGCCTCCTTCCTTTTCTTCGGCCTTAGCTTTCTGAATAGCTTCATAACCTAAAATGAGCTGATCTTCGCTTTGTTTTCTGGCGAGAGTTTCACTATAGATTTTGGTCATGACTAGAGCGGTAAGAATGCCATCACCCATAGATTCGCCAGGGAGAATAATGTGACCACTCTGTTCACCACCGAGCAGAATACCGTCTTCGCGCATTTTGGCGGAAACATTTTGGTCGCCAACATCGGTCATGACAAGTTCGACGCCGGTTTCCTTGGACCAATTCAGGAGACCTTTGTTTGCCATAATAGTTACGGCAACTTTAGGTAGACCAAGATAATTAGCAATGCAAGCCACCATGTCGTCGCCATCGATAACAGTGCCGTCGGCATCGACCATCAAACAGCGATCGCCATCACCATCAAAGGCAGCACCAAAATCCAACTGCTTTTCCTTGACTAATTGAATAAGTGATTCAAGGTGAGTACTGCCGCAGTTTTTATTAATATTTTCACCATAACTGGAGTCGTCATGAATAACTTCAACGTTTGCGCCAAAATATTCAAAAATCTCACGCGCCACGACACTGGTCGCACCGTCAGCACAGTCGAGACCGATTTTTAGCTTAGAGAAATCTGGCTTTTGGCGATCAGAAATTGTAGTAGGACCGATGTGCTCAAGATAATCCTTGAGGTGGTCAAGATAGCGAGACTTAGCATCAGCATGCAAATCTTCAGCAAACTCAACAACACCAACATCAAAGCCAGTCTCATTCTCCAAAGCATTTTCGATAGCGTTGACGCCAGCCTGACTGAGTTTAACACCAAAGGGGTATTTTTTAATTTCATGAGAGAGATCTTGTCCGCTCGAGGTGGTGCCGGTACCCTTAAAACCAACACCTCCTGGCATAACCGCCTCAAGACCACCAATCGAATCACCACGCTCAAAAATCTTAATGCCGTTATCAGTCGCAGGATTATGAGAAGCAGTGACGTCGATGGCGAGATCGTAGCCCATCTGATAAAAAGCGTAATTTATGGCTGGAGTAGGGAGGACACCCACATTGCCATGATCGATGCCGACGGTTTCGAGGGCCTCTTCAAAGTTGCGTAGAATCCATTCAGTTGATTCTCGAGTATCACCACCGAGGAGAACCTTCACTGGACGCTCCATACCGTCCGTGGTTTCACGAGCATTGCCGAGGTAGCGCACAATGCCGAGAGTGATAGCCTGAATAAAACCAGGGGTGAAGGCATCTGCTTTTTGACGAATACCATCGGTGCCGAAATATCTAATTTTGCCTTTCATAGACTCCTTTCTATAGAGAAAATAATAACACAGAATCTCCAGAAAAAAGTGTTATTATAAACTTGAGAGGAGGGATGTGATGTTGTATATTGACACAGGTTCATCTACTGTCAAGCTTTACGAATGGAAAGAAGGCAAAGTAAAACTCCTAAAAACTAAGAGTTTTGATTTTAAAAAAGACTTTAATCCAGACTATGGGCTGAGTGAACAAGGCGAACGGGAATTAGTAAATTATTTTTTGAATATTAGAAACGATTATCCTGGTACAAAAATTAAAGTTTTTGCGACGGCAATTTTTAGAAAAATGTCAAAACCCGCACTGAGGAAATTATCTGAAAAAATTCTTCAGATAACTGGATTACATTTTGATGTAATTAGTCAAGAGCTTGAGGGATTTTATTTAGAACAAGCGTTATCTGTAAGATATATTTCCAATAAGCCTCTTTTGCTAATCAATATAGGTGGCGGCTCTACTGAGTTAATTATTAAACAAGATGGGGAAGTTTTAGAGAGAGTGTACCTTGAGCTTGGGGTGAGAACGGTTCTAGCACGATTTCCCCATATAAATGATGAGATTTCCAAGCATTCACTCGAGGAAGTTTTGAAATTTGTGAAGACGAAGTTGCCGCAAAAAACGATAGTCACACCAGTAGCTATTTACAATGGCGGTGAACTAACATATATGGAAGTGGCTGGCTACGATTTAGACAAAAATGAAGTTTTTGAAGACATAGATCACCCAAGAATGATTAATTTGGCAAAATTTCAAGCGAGAAATCGTGAAATATTTCAATCCGTGCAGCTTAGTGAATTGGAAAAATATATGCCGGAAGACCCTTTGTGGATGCACGGAGCGAGGGCCTGTTCAGCAATCGCACAAGCTATTTGCGAGAAATTCCAAGTGAAGACAATTGTACCTTCTGATTCAAATACTGTACACGGAATGGTTAGACAAGAATTGCTAGTGAGAGATTAAATTAAGAATTGCAGAGGGCAAGCTCGGCTTCGATGACGGCAAGAATGGCTTCTGCTGTGCTGCCGCGAGACAAGTCAGAAACAGGGGCGTTGAAGCCTTGAAGAATTGGGCCGGCGGCAGTGAAATTGCCAAATTGCTCCATAGCCTTATAAAGAATATTGCCAGAATTGAGATCTGGAACAATTAAGACATTAGCGTGACCAGCAACAGGAGAA
>JABCPR020000046.1 GCA_013332965.2 Candidatus Saccharimonadota bacterium
GAGTCCAGCATTGTCGCAAAAATCGTCTTGAAGGATGGATCCTTCTGTTCTACGCCAAGACCGAGCGTAAACACCCTGGCACCCGTTTGGATGTCATGCGAGAAATTGCTGGCTTCTGGTACGACAAGAAGGCGCCGAAGTCGATGAGCATCAAGGGGGAATGCCGCATCTATGGTAAGGCTGCATTCAGTCCTATTTACGGATTTGAAGACAGATTTGCCTTCATGCAGAATGGCGGCAAGAATACGTCCAGTATTCTGAAGTCGATCGAGCGCGTCGACAAAAATGAGTGCGGAATAACCGAAGCCAACCTTTTCTGCTTCACAGATTCGCATGGAAACAGGTATTACGTCCACGGGGATCAGTGCTTGCCGGATATGTCTCGGCTGCTTTTAGACGCCAAGGACCGTAAGCTCAATGGCAAAAAGCATTACTACCTTCCGAGCGAAATCAAAAACAGCCCGAACGCCGATCAGTACTTGTGAATCAAGCCCCCAGCGCTTGCTGGGGGTATCTCTTTTTCAACACCCAAGGAGGGGGAACCATGGAAAGCATCGTACAGAAAGTTCGGC
This sequence comes from Candidatus Saccharimonadota bacterium, assembly GCA_013332965.2. Classification (GTDB taxonomy): domain Bacteria; phylum Patescibacteriota; class Saccharimonadia; order Saccharimonadales; family Saccharimonadaceae; genus Nanosyncoccus. Next base: position 573 of record JABCPR020000046.1, read on the forward strand.
GTTGCCGCAAAATCCGTCTCGAAAGATGGACTCTGCTCTTTTTTAACAAAACAGAGAAAGAGCATCCCGGCACACGCCTAGAAGTTATGTTAGGCATCGCCGACTTCTGGAAGAATGAGAAGAGTGAAAGAAAAAACCAACAAAAGCAAGAGGAGCAGAAGAAAGGTCTGCCAATTTGTGGCAGATGTGTCGTTAATGGCACTTCAACTCTCGCCGCAACTATCGGGGTCATGGGAACTGAACACACCTCTGCACCATTGAAGCTGATCAAACGCGTCAAACACAACGAGCGCGGAAAAGCCGAAGCGGATCTCTTTTGTCTTATTGACAGCCAGGGTGATGAATACTACATCAGCAAGAATCAGTGCACTGCTGGCATGCGACAGATGATTGAAGACACCCTAACTTACAGCGAGCTTAACAAAGAAAGGTACTATTATCTTTCCAGTAAGCATCAGAGACCGGTCTATATCTAAGATGGATCAACCACACCCAAGGAGGGGGAAAATGAAGGATTTCAAAAATTTGGGGAGAGCTGAACAGATCAGAGAGGCCAACACAAAAAAACGTTGGTGTCTGCTGTTTCTGGATAAAGGTCAGAATGATAAGGTCAACAACCGAAAGAGAATTGCTCAGCGCTTTGCGGACCTCTGGTATAACGACGAGAGGAATATGATCACCATAAACGGCGATTGTTACCTCGGATGGTTTACCAGAAGCGAGCATAACACTTCTGAAGTGCCACACACCTCAAAGGAAGTGGTCACCAAGATTCGCTTCATTACGCGCAGTAGTTGTGGTAGCTACTTCGATAATCTACTCGAAGTTGAGACAAAAGACGAGAAATTATATTACGTCTATTCAAATTCAGTGTCCGAACGCTTCCGCTCCATGATTGCCGCCTACAGAAAACTCAGCACACTCAACCCTGAGCCTGGTTTCTATCTCGAGCCTGAATTTAAAAGTTCTATCTACTTTTAATTCAAACTCATCATCTCCATTAAAAAAGCCGACAGCAATGTCGGCTTTTACTTTTTCAGGTTGGCCAGGTGTATCTGTTCTTGATCTCTTCATAAACCTTCCGCAGTCTCTCGAATTCATCGTGAAAAGTATCGCGCTCCTCCCTGAGCCCCTTGAGTTCCAGGCTGAGTTCCACCGCCCACGCTCTTGCTGCCTCTAAGGCGACAATTGCTTTCTTCAGTGTCGGACCACCACCTGCAGTCTGTTTCTTCGTCTCGACGAATAATCGATTGCGTTCTTCTTTTTTTGAGTCAATCAATATCGTCAAGTCGTCACGATCAACTTCCAACTCCTGAACCTTGATGGCGTTTTCATCCGCCTGGGAGATTCTGCCACGCTTGCGCTTCTCATGCTCTTTCTTCTGATTCTTTTTGATCTTTTCCTCGATATTTTTACGCTTCTTCAGCATGTCATGAATCTCGGAATACATTTTATCGCGTTTACGCTGAGTCTCATCCCAGATACCATCAACCTCGATTTTATCTCCGGCCTTTGCGACTTTAACGTCGTAATTGAGGCGCTGAATATCCTGTTTAATTTTCTTCAGCTCGGCATCTTTCTGATTAACCAGATCCCGCGCTTCCACGTATTTTACATAAGCTGCCTGCTTGGCCGTAAATGCCTTCTGCTCGTCCTGCTGACAATCTTCCCATCTTCGCTTCATAATTGCCCCCTTTCAAAAATACAGCCGTAAATGTTGTTGTGCTGCAGACAAGAATTTCTGTGTCGTCGACAAGCGATCGAGTTCCTTTCGTACAGCCTTGTACTGCAGATACAGAGTGAAAAACTTCACAAATGTTTCATACACACGACTCTTGTATTGATAATACTTTTTTAATACTCTTCTTGCCCGCTTATCCGCTCGACTAAAAATAGTCCTTGCTTTCAAAAAACGATTACAAGGGACACGAGTACTTATCGGAGCAAGCACCTTAGCTACCCAAGCATGGAGCGTCGAATAGTACTTCTTTGATTCAACGGCTCTATTCCTATAATCTGCGGAAATATACGCGCTGATTGAATAGAGTAAGTACGCCTCGATCGTCTTTTTAGATGATTTCTCCGACACGTCTTTTTCCACAGGAAGCTCTACGTCAGATATATCCGACAGAGATCCAAACCCAGGAGTGTAAGACGCGTCTTTAAAAATCGAAAGCATTTTTCTTTCAGACTTAATCTTCACTTTCACTTTCTCATTCATCCGACAATCGTATCCACGATGTAATCTGTCAGACTCCTGGAAGCAAAAGTCGATCTCGTCGTTCCGCCTCCTTGCCTCTTCACGAAGTTCCTTAATACAAAGGTCACTCGCAAATCGAAACAAGTCAAGACGCCTCTGTTCATCATCACGCCTCATATAGGCCCATTGCCGCTCATAGTACTTCTTATCCATGTGCTCCTGAGCCGTCAGACTCCACAAAGACATCACGCGATTAATCTTTGATACTCGCTCAAAATCCTTGTACGCCTGCTTATAGCAATCCAAAGCCTCAATAGTCCGCAAAAACAACCGGTGTTCCTGCCTCAAAAGTTCGTAGGTTCTGTTCATCTCGTACCAACCTTTCAAAGTGTAAATGTACATCCACGGCAAAAAGCCTAGTCAACATACATATTATACCATAAAATAAGCATTTTGGCAATAAAAAACACTGGGAAGTTCATCCCAGTGTTAGTTGAAAAGATACACAATGAGTTACAAAATCATGCCTTAGCCAGAGTATAGTTTCCGTTCTGTTCCGTCGGCTTCCGATCATAAATTTTCTGACCATATTCGTCAATTATGATGTGTCCGTGGTCCTGACCGTCGCTGCATTCCTGTCCGCCATAATAAATATGCGCAACACCGTCCGGCTTGATGGAGACCTTCGCCTCTTTCCAAAGTTTTGAGCTTAATCCAGACTTCTTCAGCGCGTCTTTCTTTCTCTCCGTGTACAGAAGCTCCCGCTTTTCACTTAGGTCCTTATAGAGTTGTCCTAATTCGTCGTCGCACTTCTTAAAATCCGACACGGCTTCTCTGTAATTTGCGTCAGCTTCCTGCTCTTTGGCCTGCGCCTTCCGCAAACTTTCTTCCATGACTTTCATCTGTTTTTCCGTCGACTCAACCAGTCCGCACGCCAGTGAGTAATCAAAAGTCCCCACTCGCGGCATACGCTCTCTCTTGCTAGCTTCCGCATCAGAGAGTTCTTGGGAAATTCGCCGCATTTCACGCTTATAATCGTTGATATTGTACCGACAATTATAAGCCTGCTTAAAATATTCCCGCGCGGTTAATTCATTTTCGCTGTGACTAGGCGCTTCAGAATCTCCGTCTTCACCGTCTTCGCCCCCTTCGAAATCATCGAAAGGATCTTCGCCGGCAGACTTCAAGGCCCTAGCCTTCTGGAAGCATTCTTCCATCATCTGAGTTTCCTCGTTGACTTTCTCGGTTAACTCTTTCTGGCGTTCTGCGCAAGCTAATTTAATCTCTTCAAATCTACGCAAAACTTCCTCAGACTCGGCCATGATTTCATCATAAAATTTCTTTTCACGATTCATTCTCAGAACTGCATCATCATAGTCTTCACGAACTGACTTTAACGCCGATTCACAAATCCGTACATTTATCTGCGCCTCCTTGCGCTCGTACCATAAAGTCTTCTTGCTTCGGTTCAGATCACTCTTACGAACCTTCAATTTGTCACATCTTACCTGCATCGTATCAATTTCTGACTTCATTGCATCAAGTTTCGAGATTCGTCCCATCACTGTCCTACCTTTCCAAATTGATAAAGAACGTCATCTGCTGGCCTATTCCAGCATAGTGACTATTAAACCATAAAAATAATATTTTACAACTCACCACCCCTGTGCTACAATAAATCTAACATATTGGAGACCAAACATAAAAAGGGGGTATTATGTCAACCAAGAAGCTCATTCGTTATCTTAAAGAAACGAATGCCATGTTCAATCAAGAGGATCTCAAAATCACTCATCAACTTATTCAAGATGAGGTCCGCACTCTCAAGCTTCGTTCCGATAAGCACATTAGGATTTCCGACGAAAAGGACCGCGCCAGCTATGCCAAGCTAATAGGGATCTGTTCAAATGGCTGCATGTTTTTAAAAGATGCTAAAGATGGCCTGATCGAGCTCTCTATCGACCCGTATCACCCGAAGTATAAGACTTCGCTTGTTAAAGATACTATCGAGAATGTCATTATTGTCTTAAGCATTGCCAAGAAAGATCAGAAGCCCCAAAAGGTCAAACGGTAATCCCATGTCCCGCCCTAGCTGGCGGGATTTTTATGCTAAACTTATCTCATGAAGCAGCTTTTTACAATCGACTCCAAAGATTATAACCCAGCCTGGGAGAAATTCTATCGCCCATCCGTGCGTGGTATTATTCTTAACAAGAACCATGAAATTGCTCTAATTTATAGCCAGAAATTCCACATTTATAAATTCCCAGGCGGCGGCATCGAACCAGGTGAAGACCATCTCACTGCTCTCGCCCGCGAAATCAACGAAGAGACTGGTATGACTCTCATTCCAGAATCCGTTCAAGAATTTGGTGAAGTCTTAAGAATTCAGGGTAGCGGTAAACTTAAGGATACTATTCTTATCCAAGAAAATTACTATTATCTCTGTCAGACCACTGGTGAAATTCATGAGCAACATCTCGACGAATCTGAAAAAGCAGCCGACTTTATCCTTAAATTTGTTACACTCGACGAAGCCATTGCCGCCAATTCAGATCCAAATATCAACCTCGGTCCTTTCGACCAGGGAATTGTCGACCGCGAACGCCGCGTTCTTGAACTGGTCCGGGATTCAATAGATCACCAGCAGACTTCAAAGCTCTAAAAATAAAAATAGTAATAAATTAAAAATAGTAAAAATAAAAAATAGTAAAAATAAAAAAATAGCTGGAGACTAGCTCCAGCTATAAGAAAAGAAAATCACAAGATTAAACGCATTAAGTCAACCGTCCTCACGTCTCGTCGATCGCAAGATTAGCCAAGCGAATCGCATCCTCTCGTGTCTTTGCACCAGCAATATAACCGTTAGGATGACAGAAGATTGCAGTCTCGACTCCAGTAATCTTCACCAGCTTCTGGCCAGAAAGCCCCCACCATGCTTTCGGAAACGGCTTTTTCTTATTTCGCATCCGATCCTGTGCCGGCGGGATTGCCTGTGCCATCCACTCACCAAAAAGACCGGGATATACTCCAAAATAAAACTCAGCCGCCTTCGGATTCGGGTCACTTAAAACGTTAACAATCCAGTTACCGCCGATAAACTCCGGCATCACTAAGATTCTCCCCTCACAAAGCCCAATTAGCTCGCTAATTTTAGTTTTCGCCTTAAAGATCGCTACCGTCCGCTTAATTTTTCTAGACAAAATCTCTTGTGCGAACTTCACCGCCTTCAAAAACGCTTCATCCACATCCTGTTTCTCATCCCAGTTTGGATTAAACAGGTCAATCATTGTTGAAATAGATGTATCTTTGCTAATTTTATCAAATGCGAAATTAACCTTTTTTATAGCTGAATCCGATTGGTTATTCATGATACCATTTTTAGAACGATCCTGAATTTCAGAAAGCAATTCGTTTTTTACAACTAAAATCGCTTCGTCCACCCACTCAGCTGGGCATTCAAATTTAAGCAAAATCTTCGAACCCTTTTCCCCCCAAATCTTTCTTGCCGACAAACCGTATTTATCTTTTGTATCATAAATCCGAATCTCGCGTCTCAATCGAGTCGCATTTGCAATTGTCTCCGTATCGTCGGTTCTTAAAACTCTAACTTCACTCAAGAAAGACAGTATTGCAATCACAAAAACTTCATCTGCCTGATGTGGTGCTAGATGCGTCACCATATTCGCCAACCTCAGGTCATGCACAACTGCCACCCGATTCAACTTTTTCATGTCTTCTCTCCTCTCAATGTGCGACAAAGACCCTAATTTAAATTATGCCCCGTATGTAAGTTCTTATATTATAATATATTTTTAGTATTTTTCAAGAGAGTCGCTACTCTAACCCCTCAAGTGCAACACCTTGAGATATTAATTCAGAGTCCAGTGGGACGCTACTTTAATTTTATGGTTAAATATAAACATATGCAACGCACTTATATTGCCATCGATCTCAAATCTTTCTATGCCTCAGTCGAGTGTGTTGCGCGCGGACTCGATCCTTTGAAGGCTAAGCTTGTTGTTGCCGACGCCACACGTACCGACAAAACTGTTTGCCTCGCCGTCTCCCCAGCTCTTAAGGCTCTGGGCGTCGGTGGCCGTGACCGCCTTTTTCAAGTTCTCAAAAAAGTTCCAAGAGGCTCCTTCATTATTGCGCCCCCGCGTATGCAAAAGTATATTGAAGTTAGCTCTGCTATTTTTGCCATTTATGCTCGCTACATCGCCCCCGAAGACATCCACGTTTACTCCATCGATGAAGCTTTTCTTGATGTCACTAGCTATCTCAATACCTACGAAATGTCCGCTCACCAACTCGCCCGCACTATCGTCAAAGATGTTTTAGGACACACTGGTATCACTGCCACAGTGGGAATCGGTGAAAATCTCTATCTCGCTAAAGTTGCCATGGATATTGTTGCCAAGCACCTACCTGGCGATTCCGATGGCGTCCGCATCGCCGAGCTAAATGAATTTTCCTACCGCGAAAAACTTTGGACCCACACTCCACTTACCGATTTTTGGCGCATCGGCCATGGGTACGCTAAGCGCCTCCAAGATCTAGGTATTCATAATATGGGGGAACTTGCTAGATATTCACTCACTGGCTATGAAAAACTATACCGCGTTTTCGGAGTCAATGCCGAACTACTGATCGACCATGCCTGGGGATATGAACCCACCACAATCGCTGACATAAAACACTATCACGCTAAAAATCATTGTCTCTGTTCCGGTCAGGTACTTCACCGCGCCTATTCAAAACCAGAAGCTTATACCATTATTACTGAGATGGCAGACGGACTAGCACTCGAACTCACCGAAAAACACCTTCTCACCGACCAAATCATTCTCGATATCGGCGCTCAGCTTCATGACTCTCATCTCCACGGCTCTAACCTCCGCGACTCTCGCCTTCACGAATCTCGCCTTCATGATTCTCAGCTTCACGGCTCCTTCAATCTATTAGATTTTACTTCCAGCTCCACCGAAATTATTTCTGCCTTTCAGAAACTTTTCAACCGCCTCGCTCCCGCCGACCTTCAAATTAGAAAGCTCAGCCTAGGCGCCAATCATCTCATAAAAGATTCGGAAAATATCGAAAAACCTTTGCGTCAACTAGACCTCTTCACAAATACCGAAAAAACCGAACAGCAAACCGAACAAAATCTCCGTCTGCAACAAGCCACCTTGGCGATTCAAAAACGCTATGGCAAAAATGCCTTATTAAAGGGAACTAACTTCCGACCAGGTGCCACCACCATCGAACGCAATTCACAAATCGGAGGTCACCGTGCCTAAAATAGAATCCTTCAATTCCAAAGCCATAAATCCAGAATTACCTAATTCTAAAATAGAAGATCCAAAAACAGAAAATTTCGAATTTCAAGATATTCTGCGTCTGCCACATTTTCATGCACCAAATAAACCTTTTCTTTCACCTGAAAAACGCGCCGCCCAGTTCATGCCGTTCAAATCTCTCGATGTTTATGAAGATACCATTGAGAAAAAGTTCCAAATTCTCGAGAATCAATCCCTCGACCCCATCATTGATTATTCTGATAATCAAGAAATCGACCCATTTTTCGAATTATAAAATATAAAATCACAGAGTTCTCATTAAAGAAATTTTTATAGTAAATAGTCTATATTTAGACAAGTTTATCTTTATAATTTTTTAATTCCACCAAAGCTTCTTTATAATTTTCTACCTCTATCAAAGCATCTTTCGCATGGGAAATAATCGCCGCGTATACAGCTTTTGGTCTCACAACTCCATCATTATTTCTAACTATTTCAGCATATAGTTCAGTCGTAAGTGGAAAGTCTTTTCGA
>JABCPR020000047.1 GCA_013332965.2 Candidatus Saccharimonadota bacterium
AAAATCCACTTATGGCATCTTGATTTATCAGGAACAGTTCATGCAGATCTCCAAGGAATGGTGCGGCTTTACTGGTGGTCAGGCAGATACCTTACGTAAGGCGGTAGGTAAGAAGAAAGTAGCGCTGCTGAATAAGGTAAAACCTGAGTTTATTAAGGGTGCACAGGAAGTTGGTGGCGCCACAGAAGAACAGGCCGAAACTTTCTGGAATCAGCTACTTGAATTCGCGAATTATTGTTTTAATAAGTCACACGCTGCGTGTTATGGGCTGGTTGCGTATTGGACGGCATACCTGAAGGCTCATTACCCAGACGCCTTCATGGCGGCTCTAATGACCTCAGACATGCGTTGGACGGACCGTCTTGCCATCGAAATCGCCGAATGTAAGCGCATTGGCATCAAAGTGCTCGGTCCTGACATTAACCAGTCTTATGCCGACTTCGGTATTGTCGGTGGTGAAAAAACCATCCGCTTCGGTCTAGCAGCAATCAAGAGTATGGGAAAGGCCCTGATTGAAGAAATCGTCATCCCTGAACGCGACAAAAATGGCCCATTCAAATCCGTCTGTGATTTTGCCTCGCGCGTTGATAACACCAAATTTAATAAGAAATCATGGGAATCCGCTATCAAAACTGGTGCCTTCGACCGTTTTGCCTCTCGTACTGACCTTCTCTTCAATCTCGAAGATATTCAGGCTTATGGCGGTAAGGTTCAAAAAGACCGTGCTTCCGGCCAAACAGATCTCTTTGGCCTGATGGGCGACGCCGGCGCGGTTCCAGAGCCAGAAATTAAGCCATCCCCAAGCAAAGTTAGTGAAAAAGAGCAATTACTCTGGGAACGCGACCTCATGGGGCTCTATCTCTCTGCCCATCCGCTCGATAAATACGATATCTATTTCGAAGAAAATACCCATCCATTTTCAGTAGTTTCCGCCGAAAATGACGGCAAGCAAGTCATCGTTGGTGGCATTGTGACCGGAATTCGTACCATTTTGACTAAATCTAACACCAAAATGGCCTTCGTTAAGATTGAAAGTAAAACTTCAGAAACTGAATTTATCGTTTTTCCGGCGCTTTATGAGCAGGAAGGTTCAAAATTAGCCGTTGATAATATTATTAAGGTGACAGGTCGCGTCAACGCCCGCGATAAAGACGGCAATATTACCTCTGAGGTTAAAATTATTGCGGACTCCTTCTCTATTGTTTCGGATGACAAACTTGAAAATTACCAGTCCACTGGCGCCCGTCTAGACGACCCGAAAGAAGCTCCCAAAAAGGAATTTAGACGTAAGAAAACTGCTTCCGTACCTGAAAATATTGCCGCCAGATTATCTGGAAGTCAAAAATCAGATGACAAAAATACAGAGAAAAAGGAGTCTAATACTGAAAAATCTGATGAAAAGGCGGGAAAAACTGATAGTAAATCAACTAAACCAGAAAGCGAAAAAGGCACCACAAGCACTTCAGCAGCCACAAATACTTCAACTGCTACAAATACTTCAAATGCCACAAAAACCTCAACTGCCACTTCCGAGGAACCAGTTCGCCGCATCATCACTCCGCCGGCTGCCCCCCGTTCACAGAGATTGTATGTCTTGATCGAAGACCCTGAAGACACCGCAAAACTCACGCGCATCCGTAAGTTATGTGATGATAATCCGGGTTTTCAGGAAATTATTCTCGTACTTAAGGATGAAGGTGGTAAAAAACCAATGCGCATGCCGTTCAAAATTGACGCCTCAAGTGAACTAATCGATCCGCTTAAGGCTCTGGTTGGTGATTCTAGTGTTGTTTTAAAATAATGGCCCAAAAATAGTGTTTTTAAAATCTTTATGCTAGAATAATTGAAAAGAAGGTGGGAAGTGAATAAAATAGCAAAGTTTCTGAATGCACGTATTTCTGGTTTTGTAACAGACAAGCCAGAGATTTTGGCGGCCTACTCTCGTGATGCCAGTATCTTGGAAATCATGCCAAAACTGCTCTTTTTGCCTAACAACATCGAGGATGTTCAGTATGTGTTACGTTTTACTAATGAACTAGCAAAAAAGGGTTATCAACTACCAATTGCCGTACGTGGTTCGGGACTCGATCAAAGCGGAGCCGATCTTACAGAAGGCATGGTCCTTTCGACTGAAAAAATGAATCAAATCCAGGAAATTGATGAGCGCGGCCGCCTTGTGCGAGTACAGGCTGGCGTAACTCTTGGACAGTTAAATTCCGCCCTCGCACTTTTTGGCCTCTATTTGCCGGTCGAAGCCGACCCCAGAGAGACTATCGGTGGTTTAATCTCCAATTTCTATACTGACCGTATCGCCAAAAAATATGGCAGCATCTATTATTATGTCGATCGCCTCGAGGCGGTGCTTGCAAACGGCGAACTTTTTCAGTCTCAGACTCTCACTCAGCTAGGTCTTCGTAATGCTAAAACTCGAGACGGTTTGGTTGGAAAAATCTATCAAAAAACCCATAAGATAATTGAGCAAAACCAGAGGCAGTTGCAGGAAATCAAGCAGAATGACCATTCGCGCATCGGTTATCGTATGCTTACGGAGGTCTATTCAAAAAATAATGAATTCGACCTCGCTCCACTATTTTTTGGTGCTCAAGGCAGCCTCGGTGTGATTACGGAGTTAATTTTAAAAGTAGCGCCGATTCCGCGTCCTACCAAAAAGGCACTTTTCCTCTACGATGATCTAGATTCCGCCATTGATTTTATGGAGCGGCTCAAAAAACTTGAACCTGTGCGTATTGATTTTTATGACACCAGGATATTTAGCCAAAGTTCTCTAGAATCCGTAAATACCCAGAACTCTCACGGATCCGAGGATACTAAAGCCATGCAAACCTCGAAAAACACAGAAAATTCAAATTCAATTTTTACAAGCGCTAAATATCTCATTTCAACCGAGCTCGAAGATTCCTTCTTTAAAAACCATAAACATATCAAAAAGATGCGACAACTCTCTGAGGGGGGATATAAATCAATTATCGACCAAAAAGACATTGTCTCTCAGTTTGAAAAACTTGCAAAACTCCTGGAAGCCTATCGCAATGATGTGGAATTTTCTGAGCGCGTCTGTCTGGTTGACCGCTCATATATTCCAGCCGCAGAATTAAACTCGGTGATAGGGAGTTTGGTTGCACTCGAAGAGGTTTTTGGCCAACCACTGCCACTTTTTGGCTCTTTTGCTACCAACCTCTATTCCGTACGTCCTGCATTTGACCTCTCGAGTGTTAATGATCGCAAGCAACTGCTCCGTTTTATCCAACATTTTGGAAAGCTACTCTCTGACTCAAACGGTACGCTCTGTGGCGGCTCCGCTGAAGGTCAGGTTCAGGCCCTTATCGTCAATCAGGAAATCCCCACCAAAACTCGTGCTCTCTATCATGAAATTAAACAGTTATTCGACCCCAATAATATCCTAGCTCCAAAAATCAAGCAGCACGCCTCTCTCGCAAACGTAGTTCGTTTCATGCGCACCTCCCCACAAATTGGCTTGATCCGTCGTGACTAAATACAGATTTTAGATGATTCATAAAGCAGTAATTAAGACAAAACCGTCATAAAACAGTTCACACTTCGCGTGAATCAGCTTGTCATGATATAATCGTCCTATGAAAGTTACTACAAAGAAATTATCCGACACCAAGGTCGAAGTCACTGTCACCCTTGATCAGAAGGATCTTCAAATTGCTGAAGAACAGGCGATTCTCCGTCTTTCCAAAGAAATCAAGGTCCAGGGCTTTCGTCCAGGCAAAGTTCCAGCCGAAATTGCAAAGAAAAACATTAATCCCAACGACCTCGCCAGTACTACTGCCGACATCGCTGTTCGCCGCACCGTTCCACAGGCTTTTGAAGAGGCTAAGAATATTCCCCTCGTCATTCCTAATGTCGACATTGTTAAATACGTTCCAGGTGAGACCCTTGAATATAAAGCTGTAGCTGACATCGTCCCAGAAATCAAACTCGGCGACTACAAGAATCTCAAAGTTAAACGCGAAGAATTTAAAGCTAACCAAGCCGATATCGACGATGTTCTTGCCCGCGTTCGCAACGCCTATGCTGAAAAGCAAGTTGTAAAACGTGAAGCTAAAATGGATGACGAAGTTGTCATAGACTTTGAAGGTAGTCTCGATGGCGAGAAATTTGAAGGTGGTGCTGCCAAAGATTTCAAGCTTAAGCTTGGCTCACATCAATTTATTCCAGGTTTTGAAGAAGGTATTGTCGGTCATTCTGCAGGCGATCGTTTTGATCTCGAACTTACCTTCCCTAAGGACTACCATGCAGAGAAACTTGCCGGCAAGAAAACTGTCTTTAATGTACTTTTGAAACAAGTTAATGAATTTATTCTCCCAGAATTAAATGATGAATTTGCGAAGAAGTGTGGTCCATTCAAAACCCTCGAGGAACTCAAACTCGATATTGAAAACAACCTCACCGAGCAAAATAAAGTGAAATCAGACGAGAAATTCAAAGACGATCTCGTTAATGAATTAATCAAAAAGAGTAAAATTTCTGCTCCTGAGATTCTCGTCGAGGACCAAATCCGCTTCATCAAGCAAGACATTGAAGCTAATGCTAATGCGCAAGGTCTCAACTTTGAGGATTATCTCAAGCAAACTGGTCAAACTGAAGAAGACTGGAAAAAGCAGGTTAAAGAACTTGCTGAGACTCGCGTCAAAGCTTCTCTCGCGCTCCAAATGCTAGCTCGTGAAGAAAAAATTGACGTCGACAATGAAATTGTTGATGCTAAACTAAATGAACTTCGCGAAGTTTATAAGAAATCTAAAGAAGCTCTTGCCAGCCTCAAAGATAATAATATTCGCCAGGATATCAAAAACCGCATGGTGATTGAGAAAACCTTGAACTTCCTCGTGAAGCTAAACTCCAGAGACGAAGCTGACGATAAAAAAGCTAAATAATAAATAGGAGCCACGCGGCTCCTTTTTAGTTTAAACTTGATAAATACCAAAAATATGTTAATATATAATTATGTCACAACCTAGTTTATTGTCTTTCATAAAACAGCTATATAAAGAGAAGAGGGAACTCACCATTCTTGAGATCACCTATCTAATCATTGCAGGTATTTCTTTTCTCGTCTCGGCGGTCATAGCTCTGCTTAATCAGGCTCTCGGCGTGGGTCTTCTCATTATTCCATTTATCGCATTTTTAGCATTTTCCGCCAATCTAATTGTTTGGGCACTCGTAAAAATGCTCTTAGAAGAGTCCATCAAAAATCAAGGATCGAACCTCAAGGAGTCAAAACAGACGCCATTATCTCTTCCAGCAAAAGTGAAAAAGCCGGTTATAAGGTCAAAACAAGCCAAAAAGTCTTAATTGACGAACTGAGCTCAAGGTAGTATAATAAGCCAAGAGTTTCGTGCCAAATCCAATTGCTGTAACGGAGGCGGCTGAGGTTAAAACCTAGGTTCAAAGATTTTTTGAGCCAAATATTAATTCGAAATTAAATAAGAGGAAAAAATGCCAACAATCAATCAATTGATTAGGAAACCACGCAAGGTGGCTGCAAGGAAGTCAAAATCACCTGCCTTAGGTAGCATTGTCAACACTTTGAAGACTCGTTACTACGACCAGCCAGCTCCATTGAAGCGCGGTGTTTGTATCAAAGTTACCACCAAAACTCCAAAGAAACCTAACTCCGCTCTACGTAAAGTCGCTCGTGTTCGCCTCACCAATGGCCAGGAAGTCTGGGCTTACATCGGTGGTGAAGGTCACAACCTCCAGGAGCACGCAGTAGTTCTCGTTCGTGGTGGACGTGTCCCGGATCTTCCAGGTGTCCGCTACCACATCGTCCGTGGTACCCTTGATCTTCAGGGTGTCAATGGTCGCAAACAGGGTCGTTCTAAATACGGCGCTAAGAAGGAGGGTAAGTAATTATGCCACGTAAAACCACTAAATCACTTGAACGCAAAGTTAATCCAGATCGCCGATACCAGTCAATTCTCGTTCAGCGCTTGATCAACAAGTCTATGCTTGATGGTAAGAAACAGGTTGCCGAACGTGCAGTTTATTCTGCAATCGAAGGTGCCGCAAAGAAGCTTGGTTCTGAGAATCCAGTTGAAGTACTTGAAAAAGCAATTGCCAACGTTTCTCCAGATTTTGAAGTTAAGTCCCGCCGTGTTGGTGGTGCTAACTACCAGATTCCATTCCCAATTTCTGGTCACCGTCAGATGCACTTTGCCTTCTCATGGCTAGTCGTTGCTGCTCGTGCTCGTAAGGGTATGCCATACGAACGTCGTCTTGAATCAGAAATCGTTGATGCCTTCAATGGCACCGGCGCTGCTTTCAAGAAGAAAGAAGATACTCACCGCATGGCAGAAGCGAACCGTGCATTCGCTCACTTCGCAAGAGGTTAGTCTTAAATCTAAAAACACTACCAGAAATGGTAGTGTTTTTTTGTGTGCCCATTTTAGATATGCTATAATTATCTAAAATCAAGGAGGTAAAATGATAAAACTCGCAATTAATGGCTTTGGCCGCATCGGTCGCAACGCCTTCAAGATTGCTTTTGAACGCCGTGACGTTAAAATTGTTGCAATTAATGACTTAACCGACACTAAGACCCTCGCTCATCTATTGAAGCATGATTCAAGCTATGGCACCTATGATCGAGACGTTAAATTTGACGAAGAGAACCTCATCGTTGATGGTGAAAAAATCCGTGTTTTCTCCGAAAAAGAGCCAAAAAATCTCCCATGGGGTGAATATCAGGTTGATGTCGTAATTGAATCAACTGGATTCTTCACTGACCCTAAGAAGGCGGCAGACCATCTTGAAGCTGGCGCCCGCAAGGTTGTAATTTCTGCACCAGCCAAGGGCGAAGGCGCCAAAACTATCGTGATTGGCGTCAATGAAGATTCTGTAACTGAAAACGATAAAATCCTCTCCAACGCATCCTGCACTACAAACTGTATCGCCCCTGTCATGAAAGTCCTTGAGGATAATTTTGGCATCGAGAAGGCCTTAATGACTACAGTTCACTCCTACACCGCCTCACAGCGCATCCTAGACGCCCCAGCCAAGGACCTACGTGAAGCACGCGCCGCCGCTGAAAACATCGTCCCAACCTCAACCGGCGCTTCAAAAGCTGCAGCCTTGACAATTCCTGCCCTCAAAGGCAAATTTGACGGACTCTCGATTCGCGTCCCGACCCCAGTCGTTTCTCTCTCAGATATTACTGCCGTCTTGAAACGTGATACAACCATTGAAGAGCTTCAAGAAATCTTCAAAAAGGCCGCCAAAGAACCATTTTATGAAGGAATCCTCGGGGTTTCTGAGGAGCCACTCGTCTCCATCGACTATCGTGGCAATTCCCATTCCAGCATCGTTGACCTTCCTCTTATCAATGTGGTCGGTGGTAATCTAGTAAAAATTGTGGCTTGGTATGACAATGAATGGGGTTACTCTAACCGCCTAGTCGAACTAGCCTCGGATTTTGGGAAAAATTAATATGCCAAGGATCTTTTTAGGTTCTGATCACCGTGGATTTGTTGCCAAACAGCGTATTTTGGCTACGCTATCACAATCGGAATGGGCAGAAAATTACGAAATTGTTGACCTTGGCCCTGAAACCATGCGCCCAGATGATGATTTTAACGATTATGCTATTGCGGTCTCTCGTGCAGTACGTGAAACGGAAGGCTCCCGTGGTATCTTGATCTGTGGCTCCGCTCACGGTATCTCTATGCAGGCCAATCGCTTTAAGGGGATTCGCGCCATCTGTGGCTACACTCCAGAACTCGTTCGTCTCGGACGTCTTCATAATGACGCCAATGTCCTCTGTCTTTCGTCTGATTTTATGGATGATCAAAATATTGACCAAGCTATTGATATGTTCCTTCGTGGTAATTTCTTACCAGAGGAGCGTTATATTCGACGCAATCGTCGTCTAGATGAAGAAACAATTTATTAAGGAATAACTATGGGTGAGGATGTCAAAATAGTACCAACAATCTTAACGGCGGATCCGCAAGTTTTTGCGATGCAGCTAGACGCGTATCAAAAGTTCTCGAGGCGTGTACAGTTAGATATTATGGATGGCACCTTCACTGCTGATAAAAGTATTTCTGAAGCTGCAATTGCGCAGCTCCCGCCGAATCTCGCAGTTGATATCCATCTGATGGCCGCGAGACCTAGTGATCATCTAGCGAATATCATACGCCTCAAACCATCTCTCTGTATTCTGCACGCAGAGGCTAACGAGAATCTCTTGCCATTCTTCAATGAATTTAAGAAAGTAGGGATAAAATGTGGTGTCGCTCTACTACCTGGAACCTATCCGGAACTTGTTAAGCCATACATTGATGTAGCTGACCACGTTCTGATTTTTGCCGGTAGTCTCGGCAAACAGGGAGGCGAAGCTGATTTACTCCAGATTGAAAAAATCAAAATTGTCCGAAAAATAAAGTCGGATCTTGAGATTGGCTGGGATGGCGGCGCTAATCTGACGAATATTAGGGCCCTTGCGCATGCCGACCTCAACGTTATTAATGTTGGATCTGCCATCTCGAAGGCAGAAAATCCCGCCGATGCCTACAGTAATTTAGTCGAAGAGTCGAAAAAACGAGGAGTACTCTAATGGTTGGGCGTATCAGATCTGCAAAAAACTCCAATCCCTTACTAGAGCAACCGATTTCGCGCGTCGTTTGTCTAGGCCACGCCACTCAGGAAATCTACCTAGTTGACCATGATGACTTTATTGTCAAAAAAGATAGCATTTCGGTTGGTGAAAAGGTCTACATCGATCAAGTCTCCTATCAGGTTGGTGGTGGTGGAACAAACGCTGCCGTCACTTTTGCAAGGCATGGTCATCAGTCTATTCTGATTAGTAATCTCGGTACTGATTCTGCAGCCGAGGCTATTATAGACTTTTTAATCGATGAAAATGTAGACACGAGTTACCTAAATCAGCTAGATGGTCAAACTGGCACTTCTGTTATCATGCTAGATTCAAAAACCGCCAGTGCTACTACTATGACTTGTTTAGGTGTTGCTGCGAAATATAAAAACCTTACCGCCTCCGACCTTTCATTAGCTAATCCCGATTGGTTATATGTCACAGGTCTTGGTGGTGACATGGAGAAACTACTCGAATTTGTCGAATATGCTAAAGAAAATCAGATACAAATCATGTGGAGCCCAGGAAAAGAAGAGCTTGCGCAGAAGAAAAAAGTCTTAGGGCTTCTTTCTGATATCGATATTCTAATTCTCAACCAAAAAGAGGCAAAACAGTTAGTCCAGGGAGAGATTCTGGAAGAATTGCTTGCGCGCCTCTCACCTTACGTTAAAACTCTCATCATTACCGATGGCGCTAATGGGGCAATTGCCACTAATGGCCAGGAGTCATACCGTCTCGCCCAATACGAGCCAAAAAAGCCCGTAGATTTTAGTGGTGCAGGTGACGCCTTTGGGGCTGGTTTCCTCGCTGGTATCCTGGATGGACTTGATTTTAAAAATAGTTTAATCGCTGCCGCTGCTAACTCCACCTCTGTTATATCTTATATTGGTCCAAAAACTGGAATTCTCTCCGCCAACGAAAAATTTCACCCAATGCCGATCCAGAAACTTGAAATATAATAAAAAAGAGGCCCCATTCGGCCTCTTTTTTAATTCTTAAGCAGATTTGAAATGATTATAAATATTATCGTTAATATTGATGTGCCCAATCTTATTGGCCGCCATCACTACCTCTGTAATATCATCTGTTAACACAAACAAATCGAGGTCTTTTTCCTTGATCATGTGATTTTTTAGCATCGTAGTCTTCATGAACTTCACCATAGGGCGCCAGTAGGTTTTGCCAATCAAAAACACCGGCATTTTTGGCATTTTATTGGTTTGCATAAGAATTAAGACTTCAGAAAGTTCATCAAGTGTGCCAATTCCACCAGGGAAGAACACATAGGCCTTGCTTGCCATCACTAGCATTAATT
Source organism: Candidatus Saccharimonadota bacterium (assembly GCA_013332965.2). Classification (GTDB taxonomy): domain Bacteria; phylum Patescibacteriota; class Saccharimonadia; order Saccharimonadales; family Saccharimonadaceae; genus Nanosyncoccus. Next base: position 9,957 of record JABCPR020000047.1, read on the forward strand.
TTCGTGCAAAGAAGTACCTAAATTCCATTCCATCAGTGATATATGGATTTGGATGCTGCTCAAAAGGCAGAGTGATATTTAGCCCCATGCTGCGGCCACCATACTCATAAGCACCACGATTAGCTGCTTCCATAATGCCAGGTCCACCACCGGTAATCACTGGGTGGCCATTTTCCGCCAAAAGTCGGCCGAGTTCACGTGCCTTAATGTAATATTTTTCTGTTTCTTGTGTTCTTGCTGATCCGAAAACTGAAACCCCCTGTGCACACTTACGAATCGTCGAAAGACCACTAAAAATGTCTTTAGCATAGGCCATCGAGCGTTCAATATCAGCCTCGGAAAGCTTGTCAGTGGTAATTTCACTGATCCATTTTTCTATCATTTTATCCATAAGCATATTATATCAGAAACAGGGGAGAATCACTAATCCATGATAGAATATAATCATGCAAAACCGGGAAATTGTCATAATTCTGCATAATATCCGCTCGACCTATAATGTCGGATCAATCTTGCGTACCGCCGACGGTTTTGGAGTCAACAGGGTAATTTATTCTGGCTACACGCCAACTCCTCTCCCATATTCAAAACTTCTGCCTCATCTCGCGGCAAAACTAACTGATCAAATCCATAAAACCGCCCTGGGTGCCGAGCAAACCCTAAAATCTAGTATCACTGATGATATAAAACAAACTCTAAATGATCTAAAAAATAGTGGATTTCAGATCATCGGCCTCGAAAATAATCTCTCAGGTAAAATCACACATCTCTTAAACGATCCAGAGACCAAAACTTACATAACAGATAAGGTTGCCATCCTTCTTGGCGAAGAAGTTCTTGGTATTCCTAAAGAATTACATTCCCTAGTTGATCTCTTTCTGGAAATCCCGATGTATGGGGAGAAAGAATCCTTCAATGTCTCAATCGCTACTGCCATCCTACTTTTTTACCTCCGTTGTCTCTAAAAATCCGGCAAATCTCTGAAATTTGATATAATAAGATAGATTAGGGAGTTTTTTATGGAAAGATATAATCCGATTAAAATTGAAGAAAAGTGGCAAAAAATCTGGGAAAAAGAACAGACTTTTAAGGCAAAAGAAGATTCAAAAGAGAAAATGTTCCTCGCCGAAATGTTCCCATACCCATCTGGTGCTGGTCTCCATGTTGGTCACGTACGTAATTTTTCGATCGTTGATGTACTTGCTCGTTTTTACTCCCAAAACGGCAAAAATGTCCTCAGGCCATTTGGTTACGACACATTTGGCTTGCCTGCCGAAAATTACGCTATTAAAACCGGTATTTCTCCAAAAGCTGCTACAAAAAACAATATCGAAAACTTCCGTAAACAAGCTAAACGCCTCGGCTATTATATTGACTGGACTAGAGAATTAAACACCTCAGATCCTGAATATTATCGTTGGACTCAGTGGTGCTTTTTGCAGCTCTTCAAAAAAGGCTTGGCTTATCAAAAAGAGAGCTATCAGTGGTGGTGCCCAAATGATCAGACCGTTCTTGCTAACGAACAGGTAGAAAATGGTCATTGTTGGCGCTGTGGGGCAGAGGTTGAAAAGAAAAAAATGAAGCAATGGTTCTTTAAGATTACTGCCTATGCTGACGAATTATTGGCAGAAATCGATAGTCTCAACTGGCCTGAAAAAATCAAAACTATGCAGAAAAACTGGATTGGTCGCTCTGAAGGTGCCAATGTTAAGTTTGAAGTGGCAGGAAAAGATCTTAAAATCGATATTTTTACCACACGTATTGATACGATCTGTGGCGCCACTTTTCTCGTTTTAGCTCCAGAGCATGCCTTAATTCCAGAACTTACCACCCCTGAAACCCAGGCGCAAGTTGCAGAGTACTGTGCAAACGCTATTAAAAAGTCTGAAATTGAGCGTCAAGAAAATAAAGAAAAAACCGGCGTCTTCACCGGAAGCTTCGCCATCAATCTGCTAACAAAAGAACAAATCCCAATCTGGATCTCAGATTACGTCCTTATTAATTACGGTGATGGTGCAGTGATGGCCGTCCCAGCACACGATGAACGTGACTTTGCTTTTGCGGAAAAATATCAGCTACAAATCAAGCCAGTAATCGAGAATCCAACTGAAGAACCTTGCTTCCACGGTGAAGGTAAGCTGATAAACTCTGGAGAATTTAACGGCTACTCTTCAGAAGAGGCTCGCGCTAAGATTCTTGAAAAACTCGGCGCTAAAGTTGCAGAGAAAAAAGTCACCTATCGTATGCGCGACTGGCTAATTTCTCGTCAACGTTATTGGGGTTGTCCGATTCCAATCGCCTATGATAAAAACGGTGAACCTCATGCCATCCCTGAGGAGCAACTCCCAGTTGTCCTTCCTGAGGTTTCTGATTTTAGACCTGACAAAACCGGTCGCTCTGCCTTAGCTAAGGCTAAAGACTGGCTAAAAGTCACCATTAATGGCGAAGAAATGACCCGTGAAACTGATACTCTTGACGGCTACGCCTGTTCTTCTTGGTATCTCTGGCGCTATGCTTCACCACACGATAAAAATGCCGCCTGGGATCAGGAAGCCATCAAATACTGGGAACCGCTCGATATCTATTGTGGTGGTGACCATGCCGTTGCACACTTATTATATGTCCGCTTCTGGTGTAAATTCTTTGCTGATGAGGGGTATCTGCCATTCCGCGAGCCAGTCAAAAAACTACTCTATAACGGCTATATCAACGCCCCAGATGGCAAAAAGATGTCTAAATCCAAGGGTAATGTGATTGATCCACTTGACGTGATTGATTCAGGTTATGGCGCTGACACCTTGCGCACTTATGAGCTATTCATTGGCCCCTATAATGAAGATGCAGCCTGGAGCACTACCGCGATCGGTGGCGTCTATCGCTTCTTGAATCGCTGCTTTAATCTTGCCTTTAATCAATCCGAACGCCTACCGTCTGATAATCAGACCGCGCAGATCCGTCATAAAACCATCAAAAAAGTCACCCAAGACATTGAAAGTAATAATTTTAATACCGCAGTGGCAGCCTTGATGGAATATGTTAATGACCTCTATAAAATCGGCGTTCATAAAACTGATATTGTGGTACTCGCAAAGCTCTTAAAACCATTTGCGCCACACCTTGCTTCTGAAATTCTTGAATCTGAACAGGAAAATGACACCTGGCCTACATACGACGAAAAAATGCTAGTTTCAGACTCTGTCCAATTGATCGTACAGGTTAATGGTAAAGTCCGCGCTAAGTTAGAAATCGCCGCAACTGACCTTCAAGATGAAGAGAAGATCAAGACTCTCGCGCTAGCCGAAGAAAATGTCAAAAAGTACCTTTCAGGTGAACCAAAGAAGATTATTATTCCAAAAGGCGCCAAACTCATTAATATCGTGGCTTAAAACAAAACTTAATCTTGAAAAAACCGATTTTTTGACGTATAATTAGCTAAATTATTGTCAATATACTAATAAGGAGCATTTAATGCCTGAACCTAAAAAACAAAGCAGCCCAAGAAAGACTGGTCTTCGCCGAAGCCACCTACGTCTTGTTTTGGCTCGTGCTGTTAATAAGAAATCACCTGTTAAGGCTTTTGAGACCGCAAAAAAGACCCCAAACCTTAAGGTAAAAACTGTAAAAACTGCAAAAGTTGTAAGTAAAGCAAAGAAAAGCGAAAAATAATGGCAAGTAATCGGCACCTCGGTAGAATCATTGCATTACAAAGCTTGTATGAATACGAGTTTCGGGCAAAGGCGGGCGATGCTACAGCCGAAATCGAGTCCATCATCGCAAAAAATATTGAACCATATTCCAAAGCTCTCGGAGATACTGAGTTTGTTTTTAGTATTGGAAGAGGTGTAGTAAAAAATCAAGACAAGCTTGATCGTGAACTACAACCACTCGCTCCGGAATGGCCATTAGATACTATTGCAGCCATCGATCGCAATATTTTGCGTATCGGTCTTTATGAACTTGAAACAAGAGTTGTTCCTCCAAAAGTTGTGATTAACGAAGCTGTCGAGCTTGCAAAAGCTTTCGGCTCCGATAACTCTTCAAAGTTCATCAATGGTGTTCTAGGTACGGCCTACAAGCAACTTGGATTGAATAATGAAGAGAAAGAACATGAAGGATCAGAATCGCAAGTTGAGTCCCGGCCAGTCGCATCCGACAAATAGAACGAAACCCAAAGATTCTACAACTCATAACTTTGTAAAAAATCGTCAAAACTCACGTAATTCTCGGTCAAATACCACAAAGGTGGGTGCCGAGAAGTCATTTAAAAAGAAACCAGCCATCAAAGAGATTGTGCGCGAGCCGACCTCTGGCGGAATCGTTTTTCGCTACAATAGGCAGAAGAATGATATAGAAATTCTTCTCATCCAGGATTCAAAAAATCGCTGGACTATCCCTAAGGGCCATATCGAGGCCGGTGAAACTGCCAAGCAAACAGCTATTCGCGAAATTGGTGAAGAAGCGGGGTTGAATCACATCAAGGTCCTTTCTTGGCTAGGCAAAATCCACTTTAAGTATCGCCGCGTTGATAAATTAGTTCTCATGACTA
>JABCPR020000048.1 GCA_013332965.2 Candidatus Saccharimonadota bacterium
AGATAAGGACAAGAAAAAAGACCTTTTGGGTCTTTTGTTGGTGGAGTATCTAGCGGGGGGACGCTAAATACCCCATGGCTGATTTTATCAGAAAAATGGTGGAGTAACAGGGATTCAAACCCTGGACCTCTGCCTTGCAAAGGCAGCGCTCTAATCAGCTGAGCTATTACCCCAGTGGAATTATATTAGCAAAGAATAAGTTTAATGTCAATAAAAAAGATAGAGTGACTAATAAATATTAATGAGGATGGAGGAGTGGGTATAGTGATAGATATAAATGACAGCATGGCATTAAAATATATTATAAAATAATAATTAACTTTAGCATATTGACAAAGTGCTTCTGTTATTGTATAATACAAGACATAAGCCAAAAGGTGCGTCAGAGAGAGACACTTTGAGGTGGTGAGGGGAACAATAACAATTATTAATATTTCTGGTGGGCAGAAAGAGAATTAAATGGCAGGAACTAAACAAGGTGGCCTTAAGGCTGCAGCAACTAACCGTGAGAAATACGGTAAAGACTTTTACGCAAAGATCGGCCAAAAAGGTGGACGATTAGGTTGTACTGGTGGATTTGCAGCAAACCCTGCACTTGCAAAAATTGCCGGTGCTAAAGGTGGTCGTATTACACGACGTGGCCCAGCTAAGAAAAATGTTGCTTAATTTAAAGATTAATAACTTATTAGCTTAAAATATTAGCTAGATCCATCTAGAAATTGACGAACCCAGAAATGGGTTCGTTTTTTATAATGTTCGGATTTTTATTAAAAGAGGTTATGGATAAATAACTTAAATGTGATATATTATAGAGAGAAAAGGAGGTGATATGAATTTTAATGAATACCAAGAAAGTGCACGAAAATACGACACTTTCTCTTATGAAGATTTTGTAAGGGCGGGATCAAAAGTGTCCGATGTTGGCGTTTTGGAGAAGGTATTAGGGATTGCTGGTGAGGCTGGTGAGGCATGTGACAAAATTAAAAAGATTATTCGTGACAACGATGGTGTGGTGACAGATGAGAAACGCCTAGAGATCATAAAAGAATTTGGTGATGTCTTGTGGTATCTTGCAATGGTTTCGCGATATCTTGGAGTGGAATTTAATGAGGTGGCAGAGATAAATCTAAAGAAGCTCGAAGATCGATTTCAGAGAAACCAGATTCATGGGGCGGGCGATAATCGCTAGAGGTTTAAATTTGAAGTCTTAGACTCCAAACACTTAAAAAAATAGGTATTGAGAGTTTTGGGCCTTTCGGGCTTAGATTAAATCGCAATGGGGGCAATACCAGGTTTGGTTTTTATCCTGAAACATGGTAAGGCCGCATTTTTTGCAAGTAGTTTTTTGGTGGAGCCAACGACGGTAGGTATCAAGATGAGCTTCGGCAAAATCTTGGTTGAAAATTAGGTGATATTTTGTTTGTAGATTAGGGTGATTCTCGAGAATTGTTTGGGCCGCATGCCAGGCTTCGGTTTCGATCTTGATACGATCGATGGAAAGCTGAAAGTTACGATGGCCAGAAATGGCATGACCTAGTTCGTGGAGTAGTTGGAGGGCAAAATCTTGAAAGGAATTGTTTGTATCATTTGGGTTACTAGGCTCGTAAAAAATAGTGTTTGGCGGGCGGAAGAGGAAGCGGGGGCCGGGTTGAAAGCAAAAATTAGGATAGAGGGATTTTAGGTCAGCAAGAAAATTGGAGAACGGGCTGTTTGATGACTGTTTTTTTATTTGATTAGAAGAATTTGCCTGACTCATTAAAAATATTATAGGTGGAGGTGGAAAAAATAAAAAGAATAAGAGGGAAGAGATGTGGGCAGAGAATGTAAGAGATGGATGGTAAGTGAGCCATAGACACACGCTTTACAAACAGGGGTGGATTTGGTATATTAAAAGATAGATTCGGGTTCGTTCATTTGGGAAAAATAGCTTAGAGGTATAAATGTTAAGTGGGAAGATTTTTCTTAAGTGAACGGGCCTGAAGAAAGGAAAATATAAGTAATGGCTGATGCCAAAAAAATCACAATGGACGAATTGCTTGCTTCTGCTAGTGATTCAGTCAAAAAAGTAGTCGCTGGAGATACTGTTTCTGGTGTAGTACTTTCAGTAAAGAAACACGAGATTTTGATTGATCTCGGTGCACAGGGTGTTGGTTTAGTACCACGCCGTGAAGCTTCTTTTGCCCGCAACCTTGAGGTTGGCCAGGAAGTTTCTGCTTCAGTTATCGATCCAGAAATGGAAGACGGTACTGTACTTCTTTCACTCCGTAAGGCTGTGAAGGATAAGGGCTGGGATGAAATCCAGGCTAAGATGGACGCTGCGGAAATCGTGGAGGTTACTCCATTTGATGCCAACCGTGGTGGTCTTTTGGTCGAATACGAAGGAATCCGTGGCTTCTTGCCAGTATCACAACTTTCTGCAGAGCACTACCCACGCGTAGGTTCAGCAGATAAGGATGAGATTTTGCAACGTCTTAACTCTCTTGTTGGTAAGGGAATTAAGGTGAGAATTCTTGATGCTAACAAGAAAGATAACAAGCTTATTTTCTCTGAGAAGGAAGCTGTTAAGGATGGTCTTGCTGCTCGCTTTGCTGAGCTTCACGTTGGTGATGTAATCAAGGGTATTGTGACTGGTGTAGTCGATTTTGGCGTTTTCGTAAATGTTGAAGGTATTGAAGGTTTGATTCATATCTCTGAAATTTCTTGGGAACGTGTAAATAATCCTTCTGACTACGTGAAAGTTGGTGATGAAATCGAAGCAAAGATTATTGCTATCGACAAGGAGCGTTTGAGCCTTTCAATGAAGCAGCTCGTTGCTGATCCATGGCTTTCAGAAGTTGAGAACCTAAAGAAAGGTTCAAAAGTTGAGGGAACTGTAACTCGTATCACTCCATTTGGTGCATTTGTACAGATTTCACCAGCTGTTGAAGCTTTGGTCCACGTCTCTGAACTTGGTGAAGGTAATGATGTTGATCCTGAAAAGATCTTTACTCTTAATGAGCGCAAGAGCTTTAAGGTGCTTGACATTGATCGTGAAGGTCGCAAGATTTCACTTTCAGTCGCTAAATAATTAGAGGACTAAAAAGAACCCCGTAACAGGGGTTCTTTTTGTGGTTGAATAAATTATTTATTCAATGGTTTGTGACAGAGCCACCAATCTTCACAGGTAAATTCGCCGGCTTTTGCTGCGGCAAAACGTTCCTTGACAGTGGCAATGTCTTTGGCTGGAGGGACAATAACGTCGGCACCGAAGAGTTCGTTGTTTGGCCAGTCGGCAGGAAGAGCAACTTTGTGTTCTTCTGAAGTCTGGAGGCCTTTAACAATACGAATTAATTCATCCATATTGCGACCAAGCTCTTGTGGGTAATAAAGGATGGCGCGGACTTTGCCTTCTGGATCAATGACGAAGACGGCACGGACAGTATTGGTGTCATGGTTTTTACCTGGATGGATGAAACCAAGCTTGCCGGAAACGAGGCCAGTGTCAGCAATGATTGGGAACTCGATTTCAACATCGAAGTGCTCCTTGATCCATTCAGTCCACTTGATGTGGGAGAAGACCTGGTCAACGGAAAGACCGAGAAGTTCAGTATTCATCTCGCGGAATTTAGCGTAATTCTTCTGGAAGGAAACGAATTCGGTAGTACAGACTGGAGTGAAGTCGGCTGGATGGCTAAAAAGAACAAGCCATTTGCCAGCGTAGTCGCCAGGTAAAGTTTTTGGACCATGAGTGGTTTGAACTTGCATGGTTGGCAGCATTTCACCAATAAGAGGGATATGCTGAATTTCATTATCGTTCATAAAAATCTCCTTGTTAAGGTTTGTGTATTTTTTGGTCGGGAAGACCCCTAATTTTTTTATCAAAGTTGTGTTATTAAAACACAGTTAATCAATTTCAAGGTCGTATGCGACCATTTCTATTCTAACATAGAAACAAATTATGGGAAGAGTAATGTGATAGAATGGAGTTAATAAAAAATGAGCAGAATTGGGGAAATGATTAGCGATGTTAGGTAATGATAGCCTGAAAAGATGGAAGAAGATAATATGTTTTATATTTGGTATTTTATTTTTGGTTATAATAACACTGATATTATATATGTTTAATGTGATACCTCATCGGCAATTTACTAATGAGGATTTTGGGATTGAAACTTATAAAAGCTCTGTTGATAAGGATGGGGATGGGATTGATGACCAGCCAGATTTTTTACAAAGCGTGCGGAGTTATATTGCAACAAAACCGAAATATAAAAGTAAATATTATAGGACAGGTTATCCAGATGACGGGTTTGGGGTTTGTACGGATGTGATTGCTTTTGGACTTAGGGGAGCTGGATATGATTTGATGGAGCTGGTGAATGCTGATATTAAAGCGAATAAGAAAATGTATCAACTAGATGTTGTGGATAAAAATATTGATTTTCGCCGAGTAAATAATTTAAGGATATTTTTTGAACGTAATGCGAAGTCTTTAACGACAGATCTAACAGATATAAAAGAATGGCAGGGTGGAGATATAATTGTGTTCAAGACGCATATTGGTGTAGTATCGGATAAAAGAAATTGGCGAGGAATACCTTTTATTATTCATAATGGTGGACTTCATTTTGAAGAAGACATACTAGAGTACCGGACGGATATTGTGGGTCATTTTAGGATGAGCTAGGTTTTAATATGTGATTTTAAACAATAATCCTAAAAATCTAAGAGGAGAAAAATGGATAAGCTTACATATAAATATTACAGAAAAAATGGCGGGAAAAAAGTATTCATTGTCTTGCATGGTAGTGGACCAGTTGGCGTGGAGACTAGCTTTATTGCATCTATTTTTGATGCTATCGCAACAACAAAGAATAGTGTCATCGGTTTTAATTTCCCATTCTGTGATCGCGAAGAAGTTAACTCGAGTGGATCAGAACTAAAAGAAGAGGTGGGCGCACTAAAGTGTGTGATGGATTTTGTCCACTCAGAGGGCTATGAAGAAATTGGGATTATAGCAAAATCTCTTGGTGGTATTATCGCTAGTTACTATTTGGAGCAATACCCAGATAGTAAAATAGATTTAACAATTTTAGGATACATTCCAAATGAGATTAGACAAAATGCGATCATAAATAATTTAAGTCTTGTTATTCAAGGTGAAAATGACCGTTTCGCATCGCCATCTAAAATTAAAGAACTTGTTAATGAATCAGTTGAGGTCGTTGCCATAATAAATGCAGATCATAGTTATAGGAATGAGAAAAAAGAACCTATATATCAGGGTCTTGTAATTAAAGAACTACTTGAATGGACAAAGAGAAAAAAGTAAGGTTGTTTATAGTTTTAAGTTTTACAGAATTATATAGTGTTTTAATATAACTTAGGAGAGGTAGTATAACAAAAAACAGACCTTTAGGGTCTGAATTTTCATAGTGGCTCCCCCGGTCAGGCTCGAACTGACAACCTCGAAGTTAACAGCTTCTTGCTCCACCATTGAGCTACAGGGGAATCTATGGAGAGATTATAACGCAACCGGCGCAGCAATGCAAGGGGTTTTGAAACGAGATAGTTGATGCAAAATGATATAATAGTTTTTAGAGATTAGTAGAGGTTAAAATGAAACAGCTTGAGAAATTGTTGAAGATTCAGGATATTATCGTTGAGACAGAAAAGGAACAGAAAAAGATTATTAATGGCATTTCTTTTGAGGTTAATGAGGGTGAGACGGTAGTGATTTTGGGGCCGAATGGGGCGGGAAAATCGACTCTAGGTGCAGCCTTGATGGGGGATAGGAGGTATAAAATTACGAGGGGAAAGATTGAGTTTTGCGGGCAAGAGGTTAGTATGATGGATACTGACAAACGCGCCTTGCTTGGGATGATGATGACAATGCAGAGTCCAGTAGAGATCCCAGGGATTTCTACAACTGAGGTGATTCGAAATGCTTTGATGGCTAGGGGTGAGAGGTTGCCACTTGATACGGTTCGGGAGCGAATTTCGACAGTGTGTAAAAAGTTAAAAACAAATATTTTCTTTGCGGAAAGAGACTTAAATGTGCAGTTTTCTGGAGGTGAGAAGAAGAAGAATGAAATTTTGCAAGCGATGGTTTTAAAACCAAAGCTTTTGATTTTGGACGAGATAGATTCAGGACTTGATGTGGATGCGACAGAAAAAATTTCAGAGATGCTAGCGGAACTTACAAAAGAAACTAGAGCTGCGTTTTTGGTGATTACACACAATATGCGGGTCTTAAAACATTTATCTGTGGATAAGGTGTTGATTTTGAAAGATGGAAAAATAGTGCGAACGGGTGGAGATGAACTCATAAGAGAGGTGGAGCCTGAGGGATTTCAGAATTTATAATAGAAGACTTAAGAGATGATAGGTGTGAAAAGATGATGAAGGAGATAAAGAAAAATAGAGGTTTAACTACAGAATATATCAGGGAGCTTTCTGCGCGAAAAAAAGAGCCAAAATGGATGTTGGAGCTTAGACTTTTAGGGCTTTCATATTGGGAAAAACTGAAGATGCCAGCATGGGCGCCGGATATTACAGAACTAAATCTTGATGACATTTTGATGTATGTGGAGCCGAAGAAAGAGATGGTAGGTAGCTGGGATGAAGTGCCGGCGGAGATCCGGGAAACTTTTGAGCAGCTTGGAATCCCAGAGGCTGAACGTGAGCATTTGGCTGGGGTGGGAGCACAATATGATTCGGAAGTGATTTACCATAATCTGAAGGAGCAGATTGCGAAGAAGGGTGTAGTGTATTTGCCGATGGAAGAGGCGGTGGCAACAACTCAGAAGCCTAGGGAAGAGGTGATTCGTCAATATGGTGTGGATGTAGCGGAGATTTTAAAGAAGCATTTTATGAAATTAATTTCTGAATCTGACCATAAATTTGCGGCGTTACATGCGGCAGTCTGGAGTGGTGGTTCGTTTATTTATATACCCAAGAATGTCAGTGTAGAAATTCCGATTCAGAGCTATTATCGTTTGAACGCACCGGGGGCAGGGCAGTTTGAGCATACTTTGATTATTGTCGATGAGGGATCGGACTTGCATTTTATCGAAGGCTGTTCAGCACCAAAATACACAGTCTCAAATTTACATGCAGGCAGCGTGGAGCTTTATGTGAAGAAAAATAGTAGGCTAAAATTTTCGACCGTAGAAAGCTGGTCAAAAAATGTATTCAATTTGAATACAAAAAGAGCATACGTTGAGGAGGATGGGGCGATTGAATGGGTTACTGGATCATTTGGATCGCGAATTTCAATGCTTTATCCAATGGGAATCCTGGCTGGGGCTAGAGCAAAAATGGAGTACACTGGTGTAACTTTTGCGGGTGCTGAACAAAATCTTGATACAGGTGCAAAAGTTGTTCATATCGGACCAAATACTTATTCAATGATGATGGCAAAATCTTTAAGTAAAGATGGTGGAATTTCAACTACACGAACATTGGCTAAGATTTGCAAAACGGCGGTGGGAGCAAAGTCATATACGGACTGTAAATCACTGATTTTGGATGATAAATCGATCTCAAACGCGATTCCGGAAGTGAAGGTGGAATGTGACGATGCGGAGGTCTCACATGAGGCTAGTGTGGGGAAAATTTCAGATGAGGCAATTTACTATTTGAAGACACGAGGAATTTCTGAGGATGAGGCGAGGGCTATGATCGTGCGAGGATTTACGGGGGATATATCGAAAGAACTACCAATTGAGTATGCAATGGAAATGAATAATTTAATTAAGATGGAAATGGAAGGAACCGCATAATGTATCGGGAGGAATTTGAAATTTTTGAGTTGGCGCCGGAATTAATCGATCCAATGATGCCTTTTGTATATCTAGATAGTGCGGCAACTATGCAGAGACCGAAACAGGTGATCGAGAAAGTTTCCGAGTACTATAAGACACTAAACGCCAATCCATTAAGAGGATTGTATAAAATAAGTGAACAGTCTACGAGATTGCTAAACCAGACTCGTACTAAGGTAGCTGAGTATATAGGCGCAGGGGCAGATGAGGTGATTTTTACTAAGAATGCCACTGAGGCAATAAATTTGGTTGCAAATGGAGTAAGAGAGTTGATTGGGGATGGGAAAATCTTGATTAGTCTAGATTCACACCATAGTAATATATTGCCATTCACCGAGAGATATGGTGAACGGGTTTTGATCTGTGAAGATGTGGTGACGGAATACATGAAGTTGAAATCGGTGGGGGAGCAAAGCACGGATGTGAAAATTGTGGCTTTGACAGGACTTTCAAATGTTACTGGTAATGAACAGATTGAGACGGTACAAAAACTAAGAAAAGTAGGTTTTAATGGATTGATCTTGCTTGATGCAGCGCAGTTGATTGCACATCGAAAAATTAACCTTGAGATGCTTGATGTGGATTTTTTGGCGTTTTCGGGACATAAGATTGGTGCACCAATGGGCATAGGAGTGCTTTATATGCGTCGAGAGCTTATGGAAAAGGTCAAACCATTGAATTATGGCGGGGAGATGGTGGATGCCGTAGAAATTGCTGAGAATGCGCGAGAAGAGGCAAATAAGACTAGCGATCCTGTTATGGTGCGGGCGGATTATGCGTTTGGGCCTCAGAAGTTTGAAGGTGGAACAATTGATATGGGCGGAGTGGTTGGACTCTTGCAGGCGATTAGCTTTTGGAATAAAAATAATAAAGACGAAGAGCTATTTGCTGAGACTAGAAAATTGACTGAATATGCCGTGGAGAAACTATCTGCAATTTCAGACTTAGAACTTTTTTATGGCAAAAATGGCATAATTTTATTTAATATTAGGGGAGTGCATCCACATGATACGGCTCAGATTTTGAGTAATTATGGTGTGATGGTGCGGGCTGGATGGCATTGTGCAGAGCCAGTATTGACGAAGCGAAAAATTGGCCCAGCGGTGCGTGTGAGTTTGATGTTTTATAACACAAGATCCGAAATTAATTATTTGGTATCAATTTTGGGAAAGATTCGTAAGGAGATGGGGCTTTAATTATTCTTTAAATTAAAATATTTTTTGAGTAAAAAGTAAGCTAAAGATAGAGGATTGAGTAAAAAATGTATGATGAGATATTGCTAGAGCATAATCTATATCCAAAGAACAGGGGCGAGTTGGAGGGGGCAGAAATAAGAAAGGAATTAAAAAATGCCAGTTGTGGCGATAAAATTTTTGTTCAGCTAAAAATTGAGGATGGAGTGATTGTGGATGGTAAATTTACTGGGCATGGATGTGCAATTTCTTTAGCTTCGGCAGATTTAATGATTGAGACGGTGAGAGGGAAGACTTTAGAAGAAGTGAAGGAATTGAGCGATTTATTTAGAGAGATGATTCTTGAAAATGAGAAGTTTAATGCGGACGGCGGGTTGGAAAAAATGGGAGAGGCAAGAGCCCTAGAAATAGTCTCGAGGATGCCAGCGAGGGTAAAATGTGCGGAATTAGCGTGGCAAGTTTTTAAGTCATAAAAAGCTTGTGTTTATAGCCCACGCGACTTATAATGGGATTAGTTTGAGGAGAAATAAATGATAAAGGTGGACGAAAGGTTCTTGGCGGAGGTGGGATTACAAAATCTTCCTGAACCACAGAAAGAGGCGTTAGTGGCCGAGATTCAAGTTGAGCTCGAAAATCGCGTCGGTGAAAAAATGAGTGAGGGGATGACTCCTGAACAACTTGAAGAATTTGACGGGATTATGCGAAAAGACCGCAATGTGATGATCAGGTTCTTATCGAAGCTCGGCGACTATCGACAAGACGAAATTTATCAGAAATTACTGCAGAAATACAATGTTACAGAAGGAACGCTAGAGATTTTAGGGGAGTACTTAAGCGTGAAGTGGATACAGTTGAACCGACCGGACTATGCAAAAGTTGCACAAGATATCGAAAGCGAGTTTAAGCAGGAAATTATTCGAAGTCATGATGAGATAATTGAGGTGCTTAGACAAGCCGAAGCTCAAGAGGCAGCGACCGAGCCGATGCCAATATCAGTTTAGTTAAACAAAAACTGAAAAAATAGTAGAAAGCCCAGAAGTGATTCTGGGTTTTCTGTTGAGAATTTAGGATTTTGATTATTATTTTGATTATTTCATGTAGCCGTTGTAGAAGGAATTTGCATCCATGGGTTTGCGACCGAGTGGCTGCAAACGATCGATGATGATGTTTTGATTGTCGCCGCACGTGAATTTGATTTTGGCGCGGTTATCTGCTTCTGTTTTTGTATCTAGATGGGCTTCCAAGATAATACATTCATGATCACCAATCTTAAGTTTGCTTTTTGGGAAAGTTTGAAAAGCGCGAATCTGATTTAAGAGATTCATTGCAGACTTTTTGAGATCTAGTTGAGACATTGAAGTATCGAATTTTGAGGTATAGGTGGCTTCCTTATCATTTTGTGGTATTGGAATTGGTAGAGAATTGAGGTGTTCAACCAACCATGTAGTGGCGTGAGTGGAGAGAGTCTGATATATCTCGGATTTTGCAGGATATTCGGAACTAAATTCATCAGATTTAATGGTGGTTTGGTAATAAATTGGGCCGGCGTCCATGGCTTTAACGAGTTTCATAACTGAGACGGAAAAATCTTGGTCACCATTTAGAATTGCGGATTCAATTGGTGAGGCTCCTCGATATTTTGGTAGTAATGATGGGTGAATATTAAGAATGCCGATTGGCTCAAAAAGTTCAAGGATGTCAGATTTTATAATAACACCGAAGCTTGCGAGGATACCGAAGAGAGAAGGGGTGGCACTTTTGAGACGTTTGACTTCATCGAGGTCGGTCTTGTTTTTGGCATGAAAAACAATTTTACAAGTGCCTGAATTCTCAATACATTGTTTTGTGAATTCGGCAAGAGGGCCGTTGCCGAAAAAGATAATCTTGTTTTGCCTAGCTTTATTCATCGCCGAATAATTCAGGATTATTTTTGATACGTGAGTCATAGTCAAGTGGTTTGAGATCACCGTCTTTGTCGAGTTCAAAAAAGGCTTTTTTATCATCTTTAATATGATCAATGAAGAGGATGCCGTCGAGATGATCAATTTCATGCGCAAGGGTACGCGCAAGGTTGTCTTCGGCTTTGATACGAACTTCGGTACCATCAATAAGTTTGGCTTTTACGCGAAGTTTGGAATAGCGGGGAACGAGGCCGTAGATAAAAGGTACGGATAAACAACCTTCATAGTCACTAACTAGTTTGCCGCTAGCCTTGATTACTTCAGGATCAATAAGGGCGGTAAAGCTGGCATTTGATTTATCGTCAAGATCATCACGAATGATAATGATGCGTTTATTAATACCGAGCTGAGGTGCGGCCATGGCTGCAGAAAGCTCGTGTGGATGTTCTTTTTCCCATTCTAGGCTGGCATCAACCATCTGTTTGATGATTTGGTGAGTCTCTTCAGTAACATGATTAACCTTGGTTGAAGCCTTGCGAAGACGTGGGTCGGGTACAGTAATAATATTCATATCTATATTATAACCTTTTTTGGTTGTTTATAAAGTATAAGCAGTATTCTCCTAACAGGGGTAAAATAAGAAAAGTGAAGATTTTAAAGAGGCTATGCTTGTGTTTTTGGGAAAAAGGACTATATTCAAGACAGAGAGATAAGCTACATAGATAAAAGTAGACAATATAAACGTTACTCTGATGTGAAAGAGAATATGTAGAGACGAGGTATTTACTTATCTTTACAAAATATTATATGAAGGATTAAAACCCTTTATATACTTTCTGCGAATAAGGATTAGATTTATAGGATTTAAATCATGATCCTAGCTCATCTAAATAAATCAAATTTCTATTCTCTTTCACATTAGATTAAGGTTTGAGACTATAAAAAATACCCCCAGGGAGGGGTGTTTTTTATATCTAGAGGAGGGAAGGTGGATCAAGAATGTAGCGGAGATTTGAGAGAGAAGCGTGGGTTTGAGTAGAAAGAATAGCGGAAATAAGAGATTGTCTTGAGGTGGCTTTAATAATAATCTGCCAGGTATACCCACTAGGGGAGAACTCATGAAATGCTGGAGTAGGTGCGGAAAGAAAAATATTCTTTTCGGAGCGGAGGAGGGTATGGAGTTCGCGAATTTTCTTAATGGTAGTTTGTTCGGTTTTTTGAGTAATATAAAGTTTGGCCATATAAAAGTATGGTGGGAAATGACCCTGTTTACGTTTGGCTAGGAGATATTGATAGGCTGAAAGATAATCATTTTTGATGGCAAATTGAATAATGGGGTGATCCGGTTGATAGGTTTGGATAAAAACAGATGCTTCGTCTAAATGGCCACGGCCAACACGGCCGATGACTTGGGTGAGGAGATGGAAGCTTCTTTCTTCCGAGGAGTAATCTGGTAAACTAAGACCGCCGTCAGCTTGAACAATGCCAACCGTGGCAAGTTTAGGTAGATCAAGTCCTTTGGCGAGCAACTGAGTGCCGACAAGGATATCGATTTCGCCAGCTTTAATTTGTTGATAGAGCTGGTTGAGGGAATTTTCGGTAGTATTATCGGCGTCGAAGCGAGCGATTTTGGCATTTTTGAAGAGTTTTTTGAGTTCTGTTTCTAGTAATTTAGTGCCAAAGCCTTTATGAATAATGTCAGTATGAGAGCAGACCGGGCAAACTTTAGGTACTGGCTCAGTATGACCACAAGTGTGGCAAACTAATTTAAAGCTGTCACTGTGAAGGGTGAGTGGCAGGGCGCAGTTTGGACAAAGAGCTTGCCAGCCACAGTGAGTACAAATTGTAAGCGGAGCGGAACCACGGCGATTATGGAAGATAAGTGTCTGCTGATGCTTTTCAAGGTTCTGAACAATATTTTTAATCAGGGAATCAGAGAAGTAACGGTTTTTTGTAAAACTGTTGGAATTTTTTAGATCGATTAGTTCGATTTTAGGGGTAAAAGCGGTCTCTTTGGCGCGCTTGGTTAGTGAAACATAGGCGTGATTTTTTTCTGCAAGATAATAATCTTCGATGAGGGGAGTGGCAGTTCCGTATATACAGTCAATATTTTTAGTGTTCGCTATAAAACTAGCAAGACGGAGGGCGGAGTAGCGAGGCGGATTTTCTTGGTAATAGGCGGGATCGTGAGCTTCGTCAATAATAATAAGGCCAAGATTTTGGAGTGGAGAAAAAATGGCTGAACGTGCGCCGATGATTATGAGTGGCTGATTGCTACTTATGATTTTTTGCCAGGTTTGATGACGACTAGCTTCAGTTTGTTTGGAATGTATGGTGATAACGGAATCAGGGAAAAAGCGTTGAAACTCTTGTACGAGTTGAGATGTGAGGGAAATTTCGGGAACGAGAATAATGCTGGAATGGGATTTTTTGAACTGCTCCATGGCGAGAGTGAGATAGAGATTGGTCTTACCGGAGCCAGTGATTCCATGCAGGAGCTTGGTATGGGATTTGATTTTTTGGAGATTTTCGAGGGCAGTTTTCTGAGATTGGTTAAGGGGAATGTCTTGAGGTGATTGAGTAGCTTTTGTGGTATTTTTCTCCTCGGACAATTTACGACGATTCTTGATGAGGCCTTTTGGAAGTAAGAGATTGGCTATGGCGGGCAATGGAGAAAGGTAATACTGGCTAAGCCAGAGAGCTGATTTTAGGAGGTGACTGGGGAGCGGCGGGAGGTTTAAGGGGGTGTGGATGGATTTGATTTTGTAGGGGAGATTTTCTGGCGGTGTGGTGGATTTATAAATAATGCCGGGGGTGATAGCTTTGCCAAGTGGGATGAGGACGATTTGTCCAGGTGCAAGTTTATCGGGTGAGCTATAGGTCAGTAAACTCTCCGATGGATCGGTAGTCTGGCGGAAAATTTTGGTGGGGATGACCTGGTAATACATTGGAACTATTTTAGCATAAGTAAAGAGATGAGGTATTTGTTGTGAGAAATACAAAATTTTGGTATACTGATTTGAAAGAAAAGTGAGGTAAAAATGTTGGATATATTCATTACATCCAGGGTCCGACGGAAAATTTTGGTGGTTTTCGCGAAGTATCCAGATTTTAAGACACACGTAAGAGCGTTATCAAAACTGATTCATGAAGATCCAGGAAATATTCAGAGAGAATTAAAGCGACTCGAAAAAGGTAATTTTTTGATTGTGACAAAAAAAGGAAATACAACAATTTATCAAACCAATAAACAATTTCCAATTCTGAAGGAACTTCAGGGAATTGTAATCAAGAGCAAGCAGATGGTGCCGGGCTCAAAACAAAATAAAACAATTCAGTAATAAAAAATCGTCATGACGAGGATTTTTGAGGGATTACTGAAGAAACGGGGGGTGAACCATGATTTTTTGAGTCCAAAATATAGGGTGGATCTTGCAGAGAAATTACCGGATATTGAGATAGCAGCGAGTCGAATAGCTGAGGCGGTCGCAAAGCAAGAAACCGTATTGGTGTATGGTGATTATGATGTGGATGGAGTGACAGCAAGCACGTTAATGTATGATTGCTTGCGGCTTTCTGGGATCAAGAATGTGTCAGTGATGCTGCCGGATCGTTTCATTGATGGATATGGAATGGGAGAGAGAGTAGTAGGGCGGGCGGAGGAACTGGGCGCTACGTTGATTATTACAGTGGACTGTGGTAGCAATAATGCGGAAGTGATTGACAAATTAAAGGCACGTGGGGTGGATGTGATTGTGACGGATCATCATGAAATTATGAAAGAAATACCAGAGGGGGCGATCGCGGTAGTGAATCCGAAGCGGGATGAGCAGTCGGAAATAAGGGAGCTTTGTGGATGCGGGGTGGCGTTTTTGGTTATGCAGAAAATGGTGAACTTGGGTTATATTCCAGAGGGGCGGGAGAAGTGGTATTTGGATCTAGTCTTGATCGGAACTCTGTGTGACTCGATGACGATAGATTCAGTAAACCGGATGCTGAGTTTTTATGGTATGAAGGTTCTGAAGAAAACTAGAAGGCCAGGCTTAATTGAACTATTAAAGGCCTCAAAAGCAAATAAGATTAATTCAGAAACAATTGGATTTCAGCTTGGGCCAAGATTAAACGCGGGTGGAAGAATGGAGTCTGCGGAGATTTCTTTGAAGCTTTTGATGACAGAGAATCATCAAGATGCGAATAAATTAGCCATGAAATTGAATGAGTTAAATATGGCAAGGCGAGAGAGTCAGAAGAAGGCGATTTCTGAGATTGCAGCACCGGAGGATGATGTGATTGTGGTGGCTGGAGAGTGGCATGAGGGGGTGCTGGGGATTATCGCGGGTAGATTGGTAGAAAAATATCATAAGCCGGCATTTGTTTTGTCGGAGGTAGGACAGGGGGTACTGAAGGGGTCGGGGAGGTCGTTTGGTGAGTTTAATTTAGCAGAAGCATTGAAAGCTTGCAAAAATGTGATTATTGGCGGAGGTGGCCATGCGGCGGCGTGCGGGGTAAAAGTGGAAGCACAGAAATTGGATGACTTTCGGAAGAAGGTGAATGAATATTATGCAGGCCTGGGACTTATTGAACAAGAAAAATATTTGGAGCCGCAAGCGGATATTAAATTAGAGGATTTTTCAGAACTGAATTTGGCCTTGATGGATGAAATTAAGAGTCTGGAACCTTTTGGAAATGGGAATTTAGAACCGATTTTTCAACTAGTAGACGTAAAAATAGTACGAGTTAATAAAATGGGGGCAGAGGGGCAGCATTTGCGACTTGATGTGGCAGATGTATCTGAAAAACAGATAAAACTGGTAGCTTTTAATGCGCCGGAAGAGTGGCTAAATTTGACGGTTGGTGCGAGAGCTGATATTTGGATTAACTTAGTGGAGAATGAGTGGCAGGGAAATCGAAGCGTGGAAGGGCGAATTTTAAGAATTAAAAAGTCCTCTGTTGAAAAAATGTAGCGTATCTGGTATAATCTCGGCATATGGCAATCAAAGTAACTAGAAAAGACCAGGGAGAGGCAAACGAAAATATTATTCGTCGCTTTAATCGTAAGGTTTTACAGAGTGGAATTATGCCACTAGCAAAATCACAACTTCGTTTTTTAAAGCCAATCTCAAAGCGTGAACGTCGTCGTAAAGCAATTTTACGCGAAATCCGCAAGGCAGAAAAAACTGAGCGAATCAAACTTGGTTTAAAGTAATGAGAAGACCCCACTAGAGGGGTCTTTTTTATGGTATACTATTTCCGTATGAAACTATTATTTTTAGGGGGTCCCGGAACTGGCAAGAGTACAGTTGGGAATAGACTAGCGAATGATTTAAACTGGCCATGGATTTCATCAGGGGCAATCCTTCGGGAGAGCAAGGAACAGTGGGTGATCGAGCGATTAAAAACTGCACAATTATTTGATGACGAAATGGTCTCTGAACTGGTTTTTTCAAGACTTTCAGGTATAGAAAATGCAATTATTGACGGGTATCCACGTACTTTAAGGCAGGCGGAGATTATTGTTGACCGAGGACTCAAGATTGATTATATTGTTGAGCTGGTGGTGCCTTTTGAAGAGATTATGCGACGATTATCTCTTCGTGGACGCAGTCAGGATGTGCCAGAAATTATTGAGGAACGTCAGGCAGATTATGAACGTAGTCGTAATGAGATTGTGGCGTACTTGGTGGGGAACGGTGTAAAACTTTTGACGGTAGATGGAGTGGGAGAGGTTGATGAAGTTTATAAGCGAACGGTTTCAATAATCCGTAATGAAATTAATAATAATTTAAAATAAAACGCCTATGGGGGCGTTTTTTATGAAAGGAGAGAAAATGATTCTAATTTACGGTCCAGCAGGTTCAGGGAAGTCAACTCAAGGTCGTCTACTTGCGGAAAAATTGGGGAGGACCTGGCTTTCAGCAGGTCAATTAATCCGTGATTCTCATCGTTTTGATGAATATACGAGTAAGGGTGCGATGATCCCGGAGAATATTTTAGTTGATCTGCTTTGGGAGAATATGAAGGCTGTGTTTGATCGTGGCGGCGAAGTGGTATTTGATGGGCAACCTGGGTCAGTAGAACAGGTTGGAATGTTGGAAAGATGCGGAGTTTTTAAACATACGGAGTTCGTAGTTCTATTAAAAGTACCAGAAGAAGAACTTTTGAAGAGGCTGGCAACTAGGGGGAGAGAAGATGATAATATTGAAGTCTGGAAACAAAAAATTACTTACTTTGAACAAAAAAGTTATTCATTTTTAACAGAGATGAAGACTAAAAATGTGAAGATTTTTGAGGTTGATGGTGTGGGGACTATTGAAGAAGTGAACGAGCGTATAATGAACTTATTCAAAGAAAATAAATAAGAGTTCTAAAGGCATAAAAAATAAGGCGTAAGGCCTTATTTTTTGTAGATTATTTTTCTATTCTTCTGGACAGTTTGGCAGGGTAAGAACTTCATAGCCATCTTCGGTGACGAGAATAGTATGCTCGCAGTGACAGCCGATAGATCCATCAGATAAGACGACGTCCCAGCCATTTTCCTTATTAACATGATTGTATGGCTTACCTAGGGAAGACATCGGTTCAATACAGAGGGTATCACCTGGCTTTAAGACGTAACCGTGACCACGTTTGCCATAGTTTGGAACCTCTGGTTCCATGTGCATAGATTTACCAATGAAGTGTCCAACATAATTTTCAATTACTCCGAGATGACCACGGCGAAGGACGGTTTCGACGGCATAGCCTATGTCACCAAGATGAACACCCGGGGCAATAGTGTGAATACCAGCCCAAAGACTTTTTTCAGTGGTTTTAATCATTTGCTTGACAGCTGGATTAGCTTTACCTACTGTGGTAGTAAAGGCGGCGTCAGTATGGTATCCCTTATAGCCGATGACAAGGTCGAAGGAAACCTTGTCGCCATCTTGGAGGGCGTAATCCGAATTTGGAGCCCCGTGAACTAGCTCGTCATTAACTGAGATACAGATAGCGCCAGGAAATTTTTCTGGCAAGTCATCATAGGAGACGTGGGCGCCAGCGTCGGTGATTTTTTGACGAACCCAGGCATCAAGTTGGCGTTTTGTCATACCAACGTCAACATAATCCCTAAGTTCGGCGAGGAGGGTACCTAAGATTTTGCCACCCTCGCGCATGGCATTAATTTTTTGCATATCCATAGAAGAATTATAACACCGATATAAAATTTAAAATGTTTATGTTATAATACGAAATATGAATGCCCAGTCGCCTCATTTTATGTTAGGAATCGATGTCGGCACGCAATACATTCGTGCGGTGGCACTTTCTGAGTACTTAGGTGAAATCTCAGTGATTGCAAATGCTGAGGTGAGAAATAATGGTGGTATGAGTAAGGGGGTTATCACAAATTTGAGTGGACCGGTGCCGGCTTTACAGAGAGCGATGCTTGAAATAGACAAAATTAGTGGTAAATCTCTTGATAATGCTTATACTTCGATAAATGGTTCGCATGTTGGTGCGGTAAAAACTCAAGGGATGATTTCGATTATGGGGGGAGAGGTGATTTCGAATAATGATTTAGGCAGGATTCGTGAAATTTCACTTGCTGGTGTGATTCCAAATAACAGGGAAGCGTTGGCGATTATTCCACTGAATTATACCGTTGATGGTCAATCTGGGATTCGCGATCCACTTGGGATGAATGGAATGAAGCTTGAGATGCAAGCAAGTGTGGTTTCTGCGTTAACTCCTTCTTGTGTGAATTTAAGAAAACTAACAGGTGAAGCGGGGATTGAAACTGACAGGATTGTACCAACTGCAATGGCAGCAGCACGACTAGTGTTGACCGAACAGCAGAAGGAGAATGGCGTGGCATTGGTTGATTTTGGGGCCTCGACGACTAGTGTTGCGGTATTTATGGACGGATTTTTACAGCATTATGAAGTATTAAATGCGGGTGCAAATAATATTACAAATGATTTAGCTATTGGCTTAGCAGTGAATCCTTCGATCGCGGAGGAGATAAAATTACGCTACGTATCGGCGGATTTTCCAGAGAGCGATCGTCAAATAACGACTAAGATTGCCGATGAAACAATAAGTTTTACGAAAGATGAAGTGAATCAAATCGTGAGAGAGCGGCTGATTGACATTTTTGAGCGAGTTGAAAAGATTTTAAAAGCAGCTGGATATGCACAGAAATTGCCTGAGGGATTAGTAATTGTTGGCGGTGGCGCAATGATGCGAAATTTGGATAAATTTGTAAAAGATTTACTCGGAATGGCCGTAAGGATTGGAACTTCTGAGGTGAAGTTAAGTGGAGTCTATGACTTAGTAGATAATCCAAAGTATGCAACGGCAGTAGGTTTAGCACTAATGATGATGGATGACGGAATGATGCTCGGGGAAACTGGTCATGAGTCTGAGGGCGGTGGATTCTTTTCAATCTTCAATATTTTTAGAAAAAATAAATCTTTTCTCAAATAAATACTTAACTAGATCTAAAAATGTGCTAAACTAGAATTAGTTATTTGTTAGATAGTGAGGAAAAAAGATGCCTGAAATAAAACCGACAGAGGTGGAGACAAAAGCAAGCATTAAAGTTGTGGGGGTTGGGGGTGCCGGTGGATCTGCAGTGAACCGTATGAAAGAGGTTGGTCTTTCTGGTGTGGAATTTATTGCAATCAATACCGATGCACAAGCATTACACCACTCAAATGCTGATACAAAAGTACATATTGGTAAGGGGTTGGGTGCTGGTGGTGATCCTGAGAAGGGTCAGTCTGCTGCTGAAGAAAGCCGCGAGAATATCAAGGAGTCACTCAAGGGTGCCGATATGGTCTTTATTACTCTTGGTGCTGGTGGTGGAACTGGTTCAGGTGCTGGTCCAATCGTAGCTAAGGAAGCAAAAGATCAGGGTATTTTAACCGTTGGTGTAGTAACTCGCCCATTTACTTTTGAGGGTGCACAAAGGAAACGTAACGCCGATAAGGCTATTGATGAGATGACTGGTGCGGTGGATGCTTTAATTACGATTCCTAACGACCGTTTGCTTCAGACGATCGATCCAAGAACTCCACTTCTTGAGACTTTCAAGATTGCTGATGATGTCCTTCGTCAGGGTGTTCAGGGTATCTCTGAGTTAATTACTGAACATGCATTGATTAACCTCGACTTTGCCGACGTGAAAGCAATTATGAAAGATGCTGGCTCTGCTCTTATGGGTATTGGTCGTGCTTCTGGTGAAAATCGTGCAAAATTGGCTGCACAACAGGCTATCGAGTCTCCACTTATTGAAGTTAAGATTGATGGGGCTCGCGGTGTACTCTTCTCAGTGGCTGGTGGATATGATATGTCTATGTCTGAAATCCAGGAAGCTGCCGAAGAGATTACTGGTGCAGTTTCTCCAGATGCTAACATTATCTTTGGTGCCTCAATTCGCCCAGAGCTTCAGGATGAGATTGTAATCACCGTGGTTGCAACTGGATTTGACTCTGATGTTTACCGCAAGAAACGCGCAGAAGAGGAAGAGCAGAAACGAACCGACGAGGCCTTGTCTCGTGTTGAAAGCTTAAGAAACCAACAAGTTGTTGAGAATGTGCCAAGCTTTACACAGAATGTAAACGAACAGACAACGGCAGAGGAATTTGCAGCTGCGCCAAAGGAAAACATTTGGGATAGGATTGGCAAGCAAGACGATGAAGAGGATCTTGAAGTTCCGCCTTCATTAAGAGCTAAACTACGCGGGAAGAAATAAGAAATATGGTCGGAGTAATCTGACCATATCTATTTAAGACTGACGGTGATATAAAACTGGTGGAGGTAAAAATGCAAGTTGGTGTAAAAATTGGAGATAGTAAAGTACTTGAAAGTCGCGAGACTCCAGACGGCCTAATGATACGACGTCGTCGAGTCACAGCAGACGGCCGTCGTTTTACTACCTACGAGCGTATTGAGATGCCACCACTTTCCGTAATGAAACGAAGCGGCAATCGAGAGCCATTTGATCGAGATAAGCTGCACACGGCAGTAAATCGTAGTGTGGGAAAATTTTTCCAATCAGAGCTTGAGATTGAAGATGTAGTGAATAAGGTAGTTGAAAAAGTCTATTCTTTGGGGCGAGATGTGGTTTATTCAAAAGAAATTGGACAGGCAATTCTCGATGTTTTAGCAAAAACAAATGAAGTGGCCTATGTACGTTTTGCGAGTGTGTTTCTGCAGTTTAAAACCCTAGATGAATTTGAGCGAATCATTAGACAGCAAAGAGAAAAACGGGAGGATTAATGAGAATTGTAGTTGTAGTTAAGAGACAATCAGAGTATTTTCGAGAGGCAGATGAGTGGCGAGTGGAATTTAGCCGAGAGACTGGCCAGACGGTGGAAATAGTAGATCCTGAAACGATTGAAGGTGAGATCTTTGCATCAGCAAGAGATATTATGCAATATCCGTGTGTTGTGGTACTCGGAGCTGGGGGTGAAGTGGTCAAAAAATGGAGCGGTTCACCTTTGCCACAATTTGATCAAGTGAGTTACGTGTTACGTAGCGTGTAAAAGTATTGTATAATAGAGGGGATGGAAACCAGGGAGAAAGCTCTAATGTTTTTTTTGGAGGCGAGAAATTGGCCTGGTTTTTCTGTGTCTTGGGAAAAACATTCAAGGAATGTGGCGAAGATCGCGGAGGCGGTGGCCATGGCGGTAAATAAATATCAGGAAGAATATCTGAAATTACCTAGTGAAATTAACGTGGATGAGGCTTATGCGGCAGGACTTTTGCATGATATTGGCCGAACTTTGGAAGAAAATCCAGGACTTAGGCACCCAATTATCGGATATGAATTTTTAAAGAGTGTGGGGCTGGAGATTCCAGCACAGATTTCGATGACTCATACTTATTATGATTATCATAAAATTGATCGAACAGAGTTCTGGGAAGAGATAGATGAGGCGAGTACAAAATTTACTCAGGATTACATGCAAACTGCTGAACTCACCGATATTGATCTATTAATACAGCTTGCGGATAATATGGGACATAATTCGGGGATTATGACGGTGTCGGATCGTTTTTGTGAGATTTTGAGTCGACACAGGATTCGTAGCGCAACAGATCATGTGCGGGCGCTATATAACCTAAAGCAGTACTTTGATAAAAAAGCCGGAATAAATATATATGAATTATTCAGGGATGAGATTATACGAACAACGATGATAGAACCTAATGGAATCATGAGAGAAAGACAACAAATTACCGACGAAACGGAGGAAAAATTATGAAATATCAAGCAAATACAAGACGAAGAGCGGGTGAATACGAGAAGGCAATCGTAGAATTTTGGAAGAAGAATCGAGTTTTTGAGAAGTCGATTGAGCAACGTGATATAAACAACTCATATGTTTTTTATGATGGACCTCCATTTATTACGGGTTTGCCACATCACGGTACTTTACTTTCTTCAATTGTAAAGGATGCAGTGCCTCGCTTTTGGACGATGCGTGGCAAGAGGATTGAACGTCGTTGGGGGGGGGATTGTCATGGGTTGCCAGCAGAAAACTTTGTTGAGAAACAGTTAGGAATTCAGGACCGCCGCGAGATTGGTACAAAGTGGCCATTAGCGACCTATATTACTAAGGCGCGTGAATCGATGGTTTCAAATTCTGAGGCTTGGGAGGGGGTGATTGAGCGTGTAGGTCGTTGGGTAGATTTTCGCGGGGCTTATCGTACGATGGATAAAAACTTCATGGAATCGGTTTGGTGGGCTTTTAAAACGCTCTATGAACAGGGAAAAATCTATGAAGGTCGTAAGGTCTTGATGTATGATACGAAATTCTCAACACCGGTCTCAAAGATGGAAGTCAATATGGATAATGACGCCTATCAGACCGTGACTGATCCTTCGGCATATGTAAAGTTTGAAATTGTAAGTGAGGGGAAGCTGAAGGGGGTGAAGCTACTCGCCTGGACTACTACACCTTGGACTTTGCCAGCGAATTTATGTCTAGCAATCAATGAAGAGCTTGAGTACAAAATGTACTCAGTAGGGGATGAAAAACTAATTTTAGCTTCCAGTTTGGCTGCAAAAGTATTGGGTGACACTCAAGAGTTGATGACGCTTTCTGGTAAAGATCTAGTTGGCTTAGAATATGAGCCTCTGATGCGTAACTTTGAGAAGTCTGAGTGTAAGAAAAATACATATAAGGGCGTGGCGGCAGATTTTGTTTCCAGCACGGAAGGTACGGGAATCGTGCACATTGCTCCGGCTTATGGTGAAATGGACTATCAGTTGAGTTTGGATCAGGATATTGATTTTGTTGATTTACTAGACGAAAGCGGTTATTACTTAGAGAGTGCTAAAGAATGGTTGAATAACCTGGGGGTGCGTGATACTGATGAATCTGGAATTGAGATTTGGTCGGCTAATAAGTTTATTGCTAAGATCCTAGAAGAGAAGGGTATTGTGTTTAAGATTGAGTATATTAAGCACGAATATCCATTTAACCCTCGTTCAAAACAGAGGATTATATATCGAGCTTTTCCTAGCTGGTTTTTTGCAGTTAAGGATATGAAGCCAAAGCTGATTGAGGAAAATGAGAATATTAACTGGTTCCCAGAATACCTAAAACATGGGCGATTCGAGAAAAATATAGAAGCAGCACCAGATTGGAATTTATCGCGTGATCGTTTTTGGGCGACTGCGATGCCGGTCTGGAAGGGCGATAAGGGTACAGTGAAGGTAGTTGGTTCCTACGATGAGTTGTATGAACTCTCAGGGGTGAGACTTGAGGATTACCATCGCCCTTGGGTGGATGAGATTGAGTTTGACGTTGATGGTGAGCATTTTAAGCGAATTGATAAGGTGCTTGATTGTTGGTTTGAATCTGGCTCGATGCCATTTGCGCAATTGCATTACCCATTTGAAAATAAAGAGAAATTTGAGAAAAACTACCCAGCTGATTTTATTGTGGAATATGTGGGACAGGTGCGTGCTTGGTTCTACTATGTTCATGTAATTAATACCGCCTTGTTCGGTCATAATGCCTTTAAGAATGTAATTACGACGGGAACAGTAGCCGGGAATGATGGTCGCAAGATGTCGAAGTCACTGGGAAACTATACTGATCCGAATGAATTGATGGATAAGTACTCGGCAGACGCTTTAAGATTCTTGATGCTTTCATCGCCAGTACTTGCCGGTGAGGATTTTGCTCTGATCGATAAGGATGTATCTGATGTAGCACGAAAACTGTCGATGATTTGGAATGTATATGATTTCTTTACAATGTATGCTTCGGTTGATGGTTTTGATTCAAATCAGGCAGTTAGTGTATCAAAATTAGAGAATCCACTAGATATTTGGCTGGTTTCGAAGGTTTATGTGTTGCGGAACCAGATTACGGCTGGAATGGAAGAATATAATATTCCGGGGGCCTTATCTGAGGTATTGGCCTTTATTGATGATCATTCAAACTGGTTCGTTAGGAGATCAAGGAGGCGTTTCTGGAAGTCGGAAGACGATAATGACAAGAATGCGGCCTATTCGACCCTGTATTATGTCTTGGTTTATTTAGCAAAAATCTTGGCACCATTTACGCCATTTCTTGCAGAAGAGTTATATCAGAAGATGACTGGAGCTGGAATTGATTCTAGTATGGTTGAATCTGTGCATCTACTGGATTGGCCAGAAGCGGGCGAAATTAATCTGGAAGTACTTGATAAGATGGCTCGTACTCGCGAGATAATTACAGAAGGTTTGGCGCTAAGAATGCAGCGAAACGAATTTGAGGACCAGATTAAGGTCAGGCAGCCACTAGCTAAGTTTGTCTACAAGGGTGAAAGTCTTGGTGAATTTTATGAGAAGATTATCGCCGAGGAGGTGAACGTAAAGACGGTTGAAAATGGTGATGAGACGTGGCTTGATAAAACGTTGACACCAGAGCTTCAGGCAGAAGGATTTGTGCGAGAACTAATTCGTTTTGTGCAGGCCGCTAGAAAGAAGGCTGGACTTGAGGTTGACGATAGAATTAAGCTATCACTGAATATTGAAGTTGAGCCTGAGTGGCAAGAGACTCTGAAGAATGAAGTTCTAGCGGTTGAACTTGTTAAGGATGGGAACTTTGCCTATGACGAGATCGTAAAAGTGAATGGGGAAAATGTGACGATCTCATTAGAGAAGGCTGCGTAGAGATCTTAAAATATTGCGCGTGATAGGGTAAGGACTAAACCTAAAAGATAAAAAGAAGCCGGATCCAGGCTTCTTTTTTATGTGTCGATGTGGACGGCAAGCATGTTGATGTAAATGGCAAGTATATTTGACAAATAGCAAAATATGGAGGTTTTATGTGTTGACAAATTAGCATAAACATGATAGTATTTTAACTAGTTAGATAATAAATAAAAACAAAAAGCAAAAAATAAATAAATCTAACAGATAGGAGCGGCGGGGAAGATAAAGAAGGGGGACGAATGGGGGTAAACTAGATTTCAATTTTAATAATGGAAGGATAGAGCCAATGTAGTGAGGTAAGTAGCTTATTATAATTGAATAAACGGAGAGGATCTACATAAGATAAAAGAAAAAATAAAATTATAACGAAAGGAGCGCGCCTAAAGAATAAGAAATAGACTAAGTAGCGAAAGGAGATAAAAATAGGAAGAAGCTGATTCCAGTCGACCATTAATAAACAAGAACTGGAGACAGCAAGCATTAAATTAAATTAGAAAAATTAAATAAATTATTCACTAGTATTTTAAAAATATGCTACAATGAATAAAAGCCAATAAAAATAAATATAATATAAAAAAAGGGGAAAATATGACGTTTGAATTTTTCAACGACGAATCTGGATATACTTTAAAGAAAACTGTTAGTGCTGAGGCACAGGCAAAAATAGTCGCAAGACTTGGACGTGCAACTTTAAAGCTTGCATAACTAAAATATTTAATTAAATAGCATCTCGACAGAGGTGCTATTTTTTTTGTATAAAATAATTATTCAGGATAATTTTAGAGTAGCTGTGTTGGTTTGTGACTATATAAAAAATGTATTCAGATTTTACATTTTTGGTGTACAAATGTTGCCTGAACTGAGAAGGAATTACTGTATAAAAATTTAAATAAAATGATTGACTATTTTTACCACTAGCGATATTATGGGGGCATAAAAGTCATATTTTTAACACAAACAATAACGGAAGGATCTTTGTCATTATGATGGAAGATAAAACACAGAATCCTGACCTAACTTCATTAGGTGAAGCCCTAGATGAAGCTAGTCTTGCAGGAATGTCGCAAGATCAATTAATTGGTCTATTTGTTGACGAATTAATTAACGAGAAAGGAGTTGAGGCTTCTGAACTTGAAAGAGATAGAATCGCAGAAAGACTTAAGGATGCGGTTATGACAGAGATTTTGATGAATATGCCGGATTATCTTGTAAACAGGATTAATGAGAGCTTTGATAATGGTACTGCGTCAGATGCTTTATTTGATGAGGCGGTTGAAGAATCTGGAATCGATGCAAATAAGATTGCAGAAAAAGTTATGATTAAGTTTAGGGATGATTATTTAAACGGTAAAATTGGAGAGGAAAAATAATATGGGAAATCCTGAAAATAGGGGCGGAAATGCATTAAATAGTGATGGTGGAAGAAACGATGCTTTTGATGCATGGAATAAGGTGTTAGCTTCTAAAGCTTCTTGGGAAGAAAGGGCCAAGCAGATAGCTGAGGAGGTAAAAGGGGTGTCTTCTTGGAGAAATGCTGGAGGCTATGAGCCTGGTTATAAATCTGAATGGACGGATACAGCTACTGATAAAACAAATGATAAGGCGGATAACGTTAATCGTGTCGATAATGCTAGTATTGCTAGTGAGCCAGCAAAAAACGAATATACTTACCATATTAATCCAGAAGATGTTCGAGGTGTTGATCCGGAATTAGTAGTGGATATTAATGGTATTCTTAAAAACATGAATCAGGATAAGGACAAAAGTGCAGAAAAAAGTCCTAACGAAGATAAATCTTCTGTAGTGAATACTACTGAAAAAAATGGCAATAATAAAAATGGGGTTGATACAAAAAAAGATAGCGTAGATAGTGTTAAAACACCGGATGATGGAAACTTCGCAAATAAGGAGCAGATAGAGAAAGAAGTTACAAAGAATTGGAAGAGTCTAAAAAGATACGAAGAGGCTTCGGCATTAAATTCTGAAAATCTTGAAAAGAAACGTGGTTTGGTAGCTGGCATCCTCGAAAAGATTAAAACTTCTGGTTTCGGAAAGAGGGTTGCGATTAGGGCGATTATTACTGTTCTTACTGGAATGACTTTGTTTCCGATTTTTAATCCAGGCGCGAGAGCAAAAAAAGGTAATATGGCTCTTAATAATCAAACCGCAATTGAGTCTACCCAGGATACGCTTGATGTGGCAGAAGATAATCAGAACGTATTAGATGAAACAAATGCTGAAAAAACTGATGGCATGATTGAGGTGACTACTGAGTCTGGTGATAAACTCATGGTCGACGGGACTCTTAGAGGATCAAATAATTTTAATAACTTCTTCGATACTGCCAATAAAAGGAGTAAGCAGGCCTTAACTACTCGTGACGGGCGATTAGCTAATGAACGTGAGGTTTATGCAGAAGCTGAATCTGATCCTGCAAAAAGGGATGAATACACTAAGATAGGTATTGAGAGCTTAAATAATACAAGACTAGAAATTCCAAAGCTGTCACTTGACCTATATGTATTGGGTTATTTTGGTGAGAATACGCTTTCTGATGAAGAGCTTGAACAAAAGAGTTTTGAGTTGACTCAAAATCCTGATGCATATAAAAACGCGTGTGAGTGGCGAAAGAATTTTGAGAACGAAAAACGTGAAAAGGGCTTTAAGTATAAGCTTGATTTTACAGATGGGGACTTTCTATCACAGTATGCAAGGACATTTAAGGACAAGAATGGCGTTGATCATGTAATGGTTAAGGGCGATAGTTTTGTGGACAACGAAACTGGTAGATTGCTTCTTGTCGAGGTAAATGATCAAGGGGTGCCTTTGTTAGAATTGCCGGAATACTTCTCGGCGAAAAAACGAGGATTGGAGCGATCTGGGGTTAGCTTTGCTGGCCTAAATGAGCAGCAAATTAGGGCTAAGGTTAATGGTTATAAGTATAAAGGCGAGGAACTTGGATGCGATCAGCTATGTTTTGAACGAATACCAAATAAACATCCAGATGATTTTACGAAGACCCCTGAAGATCACAGCACTCCTGAGGATTCTTCAACGCATAACTATATAACTCCAACTCCTAATAAGGAACCTGTGCCAGTCCCTACACCTGAACCAGAGCCAGAGCCACAAACTCCAGGTGAAAATACAGTTACTCCAAATAATAATCCACAGAATAATCCAAATGATAATCCAGGTGATAAACCAGGTAACAAACCAAATAATAACCCAAATGACAACCCAGGTGATAATCCTGGTGGAAAGACTGTGGAACTAGAAGGTAAGACTGATCATGTTGGTGTAGACTTTGATCAAAATGATAATGAGGCTACTGGTACTGAAACTGATCAGAATAGGTCAGTTGCGATAAAGGACGAAGGAGAGAATATTATTCTCGAAAATGGGGCTGGCGACGTCGAAGAAAACGGTCAAGCATTTGCTGAACAGGCAGGAAACGAGTATAAGGCAACCATCGGAGACAAGAGCGAGGACAATGAAAGAACAGTCGAAGTTGGGGATGTAGATACTGATAGCAGAACAACTGTAGAGGCAGCTCAGACATTTGAAAACGATGATCATACCGTGAATGAGAAGGCAGACGAAGATTCAAATGGATTTGAAAATTTCACGTACGAAAATCTATTTAATTAAAAGTTAGCTAAATTCAATATTGTAGAGTCATAAAAATAAAAAGGAGAGAAATGAGAATAAACACAAATACAAAAACTTGGGATGCGTGGCGCCGAACGGCGCACCGTATCCTACCGGCGGTAGGATTAGTCGCCTTAGGGGCCGTAGCGACTATTCCAGCTGCGGATACTCATGCGTATGATACGTGGGGCCCAGAACGACCAACCTATACATGGGATAAACCTGCAGATCATGCAACGATGAACTCGATTACTAATAACCGAGCGCTTGGCGATGAACGAAACTTCGTAAGGATTAAGAAGGTCGGCAGCCAAGATAAATTTGGTGACAATGTAGTAGCTGAGCCAGGTGCTGAATATGAGGTGCAGGTCTTCTTTCACAATAATGCGGCAGCTAATCTTAATGATAGGACTGGACGTACCTATGCACAAAATTTACGCTTAGTCATGCAGGAAATCCCTGAAAATATTCAAAAGGGTGAGAATGTAATGATTAAAGGTACAATCTCGGCTACTAATACTAGCCCGCTTGAGGTTTGGGACACTGCTTATATGCAGGCTAATGAATCGGTGTCACTGAGATATATTCGTGGTTCTGCAAGAATTTATAACCAGGGTGCATTGAATAATAAACTGATTGACGATGATGCATTATTTGGAAAGAATGGTGGAACTCGTCTAGGGTTTGACCACTGGGGTCTTTTACCAGGCTGTAATGAATATTCTGGCCATGTTTCTTTTAGAATCAGGGTTGATAAGTCTGCATTTGATATGGACAAGACTGTATCTAAAGATACCGCAAATGATTATAAGAATACGATTGACGCTGAGCCTGGCGAGACACTTGATTTTAAGATTTTATTTAAGAACACAGGAACTACATTGTTAAAAAATGTTATTACTTATGACCTCCTTGGTAAGGGAATGTCATTTATTCCTGGGACGACTAGAATCTTCAATATTACTCATCCAAATGGTACTTTTGAGAAGGATGATTTATTTACTAATGGGTTTAACATCGGTGACTACAAGGCTGGTATGGAGGCAACGATTACCTATAAGGTAAAAATCGATGACGATGAAAAAATGTATCCATGTGGTCAGACTGTGGTTATTGAGAATAATTCTGCGGTTGGCGTAAAGACCGTAACGATCCATGATAAAGTAAAGGTCCGTGTAACTCGTAAATGTAAAGATACGCCAAAAGAGACTCCGAAACCAGATCCAAAGACTCCTGAGACGCCAAAGGAACTTCCACATACTGGTGCTTCGGAAGTTGTATTGGGGATCGTGGTCGCAGCTGTGATCGGTATTGGTGGTGCTTACTATATCGCCTCAATGAAGCAGCTTAACAAGCTTGAATCTGCCGCTAAAGGCAAAAAGTAATAATTAGTAGGAAATAAAGAAAAATATCACTGGTCATCTTTGGGAGAATAAAGAATGCCCAGATTGAATAAAATATTTATACAGCTTACTATTCGCACATTAAAACCTGAGTATCGCAGAAAAATAAAAAATATTTTTCGACATTGTGAATAGGACTTGGGCGCACATTATTATGGCACATTAGTTTAGATAATTCATGTAATATTGTCTGAATTTATATACAATTTTGCACATTAAAATATGACTCAATTTTCTCACTTTTAAATTTTAAAATCTTAACTTTCTCGCAGTTAGTTTAGATACTTAGAGTGATGCGTTGCTTTTTATAGGGAGATATGATAAAATTATTCCTAGTTATTACTAAATAAGGAATATTATGAAAAAGGCAGTTGTACTCATCGGCGGCAAACAATATGTCGTTGCTGAGCAAGAGACCCTACGGGTGGACCTCCTCCCGGCAGGAACAAAAGAGCTCGAAACTGGCGCATTACTTCTGATTGATGGAGATAAAATTACTGTAGGTACTCCTGAAGTCAAGGGCGTAAAGGTTTCAGCTAAGGTGGTTGAAGAGAAGATCGCTGGTGATAAAATTCGCGTAATTCGTTACCACTCAAAGAAGCGTGTACATAAGGAAACTGGACACCGCCAAAAATATAGTTTGATTGAAATCACTTCAATTAAATAATCTTGGGGGACGAAAAAGACTCGAACTCGAGTCTTTTTTAGTGTTTATGGTAATATATAGATATATGGCGACGGTGATTTGTATAACTAATCAAAAAGGGGGTGTTGGAAAAACGACTACGGCGGTTAATTTGGCGTATTTTCTAGCAAAAGATAAAAAGAAAACACTTTTAGTTGATTTTGACCCACAGGGAAATGCCACTTCTGGTCTTGGTATTGACAAGGCTCCACTGGAAGAGAGCTATGAAAAAACTGGTACTAGTGCAACAATGTCAGAAGTTTTGCTTGGCCAGAAAGAGATTAAAGAAATTATTTTGAATACTAAATTTAAAGAGCTTGATTTGGCTCCGGTAACACCACAATTAGCTAATGCCGAAGTAAATTTAGCGAGTTTGGATAAAAAATTTATTCAACTTAGGAATGCTATAAATCGAGTAAAAGATTTATACGATTACGTAATTATCGATTCACCACCAAGTTTATCACTTTTAACGGTAAACGGTATGATTGCATCGGACTACCTTTTATTGCCGGTTCAGACTGAATTTTATGCTCTGGAAGGCGGGGCGCAGCTGCTTGATTCTGTAAAATTAGTGCGTAAGGCCATGAATCCTGATTTGAAGCTCTTAGGGGTGCTTGCAACTATGTATGACAAGCGAACTTCGCTTTCTGTGCAGGTGGTTGAGGAGATTCAGAAGTATTTTAAAGATAAGGTATTTAAGACCTTAATTCCAAGAAATGTGAGGCTGGCGGAAGCGCCGAGTCATGGGGTGCCAGTGGGGGCTTATGATCCATTTAGTAAGGGATCGCGTGCATATAAGGATTTAGCTAAAGAAGTAATTAAGCGCGTGGAAAAAGGAGAAAAATAATGGCCGGTAGAGGACTCGGGAGAGGGTTTGATAGTCTGATCCCTACAGATATTGTAGAGAATGATTTTGATATTACTGCGTCTCAGGACGCAAAAGAAAGCCAGTTGATTGAGCTTGATCTCTCGCTGATTGTTCCGGATGAAGATCAGCCACGTAAGGATTTTTCCGAAGAAGCATTGGCGGCACTGGCTAATTCGATTCGTGAGCATGGAGTGTTGCAGCCAATCGTCGTCGTTAAGGATGGAGCCAAATATAAAATTGTTGCCGGCGAGAGGCGATACAGAGCGTCAAAACTAGCTGGTTTAGAGAAAATTCCGGCAATTATTCGTACACTCGACGCACAAAATAGACTGGAGCTTTCTATTATTGAAAACGCTCAACGCGAAGATTTGAATGCGATTGAAATGGCGACTGCATATGCAAAGCTAAAAAACCAATTTAATTTGAGTCAATCAGAGATTGCAGTGAGAGTAGGAAAAAGCGAATCTTCGATTGTGAATACGATGAGGCTGCTAAACCTTCCAGATGAAGTTAAACATGCGATGATTGAACACAATCTTACTGAAGGCGTGATGAGGCCGTTAATCTCGGCAGACGCGGAACTTGTAAAGAAAGTATTACCACTAATCATTGAGGAGGGGTGGTCAGCAAGGCAGGTAGAGCGTTATATCGCGGAACACAAAAAACGTAGCTCGGCGAAAATTGTGAAGGAAAATGTTTTTTTGAGACAGGAAGAAGATTTGAGCGCAAAATATGGGGCAAGAGTGAGAGTGCGAGGGAGGACTTTAACTCTGGCATGCAAGAACGATGAAGAATTAAAGCGTTTGATTGATAGACTTTCGGACTAGTTGAGAAGACTCTGGATTGAATAAGAAAGTTGTTCAATAAAAAATATAAGGAGCTTTGCGAAAACAAAATGGTAGACGTAGATAAGGAAACTGATCTGAATAAAAAAGTTGTACATACAGAGGCCAAAGGTGATATGGATAAAAAGGTAGTACGACCAGAGACCAAAGGTGATTTGAATAAAAAAGTAGTACGACAAGAGGCCGATGATGGAGTGAATAAAAAAGTTGTACAACCAGAGACTGATGGCGAAAGAGTGAAAAAGGCAATTGAGTTTGCGAAAAAGGCACATGAGGGGCAGAAGCGAAAAACGGGGGAGCCTTATATTATTCATCCGATGGCAGTAATGCGGACCTTGATGGACTGGGGAATGGATGAGGATACCATAATTGCCGGCGTTTTGCATGACACTGTAGAAGATACAGAGGTGACACTGGAAGATATTAAGAGGGAATTTGGTGAATCGGTGGCCTTTTTGGTGGACGGAGTGACGAAAATTGGTAAGGCAAGACAGGGGATGCGAGATATTGATACCTATTTGCCGGCTACCAGAGACAATTTATTAAGGTTACTAGTCGCAACAGGGGCGGATATTCGAGTTCTGATTATTAAACTTGCGGATAGATTGCATAATTTAAGGACGCTTTCGGCGCTTTCGCCGGAAAAACAGAAGAAAATTGCCAAGGAAAGCCTAGAAATTTTTGCGCCACTTGCGGATAGATTGAATATGGGGAAACTTAGGGTGGAAATGTCTGATATTGCCTTTTCATATGTGGATCCAAAGAGATATAAAGAACTAAAGGAAATCATTGAGAAGCGGAATCAGTCTGCCGAGAAGGCCTTAAAAAGGATAAAAAATGAGGTCAGTACTGTACTGACACGCGAAAAAATCAATTTTGAGATAAACGGACGAGTAAAATCGGTCTATTCTTTGCATAAGAAGTTGGCGAAATACAATCAAAATATCGATGAAGTGTATGATTTGACAGCTTTACGAGTGATTGTGGATGATATTACGAGTTGTTACCTAGTTTTAGGTTTAATTCATTCGTTATATACGCCCATGACGGGGAGAATTAAGGATTATGTGGCGGTGCCAAAACAAAATGGTTATCAATCGCTACATACGACGGTGATTACCCCTGATAAGAGGATTGTGGAGTTTCAGATTCGCACAAAGGATATGCATGAATATGCCGAGAGAGGGCTTGCGGCGAGCTTCTATTATAATGAGCAGAAGCTGACGGAGAGCTATAAAACAGGAAAGATTCAGCATTTACCAACTAACTTATTGTGGATTTCAGAACTACAGATGGCGGCAGCAAAACTAAGAGACGGTAAACAAATCGACCTAAAGAAGCTGAAATTGAACCTTTTTGCAGATAAAATTTTTGTCTATACGCCAAAAGGTGACATTATCGACCTTCCGATGGGAGCTTTGCCACTTGACTTTGCGTACAGACTGCATTCGGAGCTGGGTGGACATGTGATGGGGGCAAAGATTAATGGTAAATTATCTAATTTGAACACAAAATTAAAGAGCGGCGATGTGGTGGAAATTATTACGAGCAAGAACCAAATGGTGAGGCCGAGCTGGTTGGATAAAATTATTACACCACATGCAAGGGCGAAAATTAAACAGCAACTTGGTAAAACTTTTGAGTCAATAATGGGTTCAAAGAAAAAGCAATAGCGGAATAAAAATAATTAAATTAATAAAAAAATAGAAAGTAAGCTAAGCGGAAAGAAAAAAGCTTTAGCTTACTTTTTTGTTAATTCATCTCTATAAACTCAGTAAAAAAGATGTCGCTTATGATATAATCAGAATTAAATGAAAGTTAAGCAAATGCGGAAACGAACGGACTTGATTAGGGTACTGCTTGCGCTTTGTTTTATTTTGATTGTTGCGAGGATGTATGACCTACAGATCGTATCGCATCAAAAATATGTTGACCTGGCGATGTCGCAACAGACGATGCAGAATACAATTTTTGCAAAACGCGGCGAAATCTATATGATGGATGGGGATAATACCACGCCAGTAGTGATGAACGAGAAGGTTTATACGATTTCGGTGGATCCATTTTTGTTGCGCAGTGAGGGTGGGAAGGAGCTAAAAGAAGATGAGGCAAAAATCGATCAGCTGGTGCAGGGTTATGCGGTAAATACTTGGGATAAAGTATTCGCAAATGAGGCGTCGCGATATGCTGTGATTGCAAAAAATGTGCCATATGAAAGAGCAAAACAGATTAAAGAAGCAAAAATTACTGGTGTTTATGCGCAGGGCTCAACTAAACGAGTGTATCCGGAGGGGGATTTGGCGGCACAAGTGTTGGGGTTTGTGAATGCTGATGGAAAAGGGCAATATGGAATTGAGGGAAGCTTAAATAAGGAATTAACTGGTGTAAATGGTATCTTGAAGACAGTAAAAGACGTCAATAACATTCCGCTAACAATCGGGAAAAATAACGTACGTGTGCCGGCGCAGGACGGAAAAAACGTAGTATTGTCGATTGATCGTAATATCCAGAAGAAAACTGAAGATGCAATTAAGGCCACTATAGAAAAGTTTCATGTAACAAATGCTTCGGCAGTGGTGATGAACCCAAGAAATGGCCAGATCTTGGCGATGGCGAGGACTCCAACCTATAATCCGGCTGAATATGCAAAGGTAACGGATGCGCGTGCATTTCAGACAGATGTGACGATGTCGGCTTTTAATCCGGCCTCAGTTTGTAAGACATTTGCACTGGCGGCGGCGGTGGATAGTGGCGTGATGACGCCGGAAACAACTTATAATAATACTGATCTTGTAACGATTGACGGTTGGCCGATTCAGAATGCGATTAAGGGGCATACTGGGAACATTTCAATGCAAGAGGTGTTGACGTATTCTTTGAACACTGGCTCGATTCAGGCTTTGAGGTTACTTGGCGGCTCGGAGACGGAGATCACTTATCAGGGCAAAGAAAAGCTTTATGATTATTACTATAATAGGTTTGGACTGGGGAAATATACTGGAATTGAGCTAGCAGAATCTAAAGGTACAGTGATTCCACCTACGGATATTGATGGTACGAATGCGCGTTATGCGAATATGACGTTTGGTCAGAGTTTGGATTTGACGATGATACAGGTGGCAACAGCTTTTTCAGCGGTGGTGAATGGTGGTGATTATTACACGCCAACATTGGTGGCGGGGGAGATCAAAAATGGGGAGTTTGTGCGTGATACTTTGAAGGAACGTGATCATCAGGCGATTGAGTCGTCAACTAGCGAGACAATGCGAAAGATGCTACATACTGCGAGATTGGTTTTTCCAAATGTGAAATATTATGATGAGGGAGTTTATGTCGGCGGTAAGACTGGTACGGCGCAGGTGGTAAAAAACGGTAAATACACCTTTGATGAGACGATTGCGACTTATATTGGTTATGGGGCTAGATCAGAGACGGATTATCCTGAATATGTGATTATGACAAAAGTTTGGGAGGACAATCGAAGGCTAGACGGTGGGATGAATGCCAAGCCAATTTTTGATGAGATTAGTCAGTTTATGGTAAACTATTTAAAGATGAGGAGGTAAAAAACTGTGCAGAATAATTTGGATGGAAATGCTCTATATGGATTACTGCTGGCGCTGGGTAGTTTTTTATTCGCAATGTTTTTGACGCCTTTTTATACAAATTTAGCCTATAAGTATCATTTTTGGAAAAAACAGAAGAAAACCACGGTACAGGGCGATGCTTTGCCGATCATGACGAAGCTGCATGCACATAAATTTAAGCGAGTTTTTCCAACGATGGCGGGAATTATTGGAGTAGTCGTGGTGGCAGTGGTAACCTGGTTTTGCAACTGGAATCGTGCGGAGACCTGGCTGCCATTTGCGGGATTCTTGGGTGGCGCCTTGGTGGGGCTGATTGATGATGCGATTAACGTATTTGGAACGGGGGCTGGGGCGGCAGGTTTAAGGGCGCCAGTAAAATTCTCAATGATTACAATTGTGGGTTTGATGTTGGGCTGGTTTTTTACATATAAGTTAGGTTGGACCGGTATTCATTTGCCATTTCATGGAGACTTTGAACTGGGCGCAATTCCGATGATGTTGTTGTTTGCCTTCTCTGTAGTGGCAACTTCAAATGCAGTTAATATTTCGGACGGACTAGATGGTTTGGCCGGAGGGCTGGCAATGGTGGCATACGGTTCTTTTGGGGTAATTGCGTTATTTCGGGGTCAAATTGCACTATTCGCATTTTGTATGACCGTGGTTGGGTGGTTACTCTCTTATGTGTGGTTTAATGTTCCACCAGCTCGTTTCATGATGGGCGACGTGGGGTCATTTGCTTTAGGATCTGGTCTTGGTGTGGTGTCGATGATGACAAACTCATTCTTCCTGCTACCTGTAATCGGCTTATTGTTTGTGGTTGAGGCTGGTTCGTCCTTAATTCAGATGACCTCAAAACAGTTGTTTCATAGGAAAATCTTTTTATCGGCACCAATTCACCATCATCTTGAAGCAAGTGGATGGGGGGAGGCAAAAATTGTTATGCGTTTTTGGGTAATTGCTGGGGTAATGGGAATTATCGGGATATTTATTGCAATGTCAGGGGGAATCATCCCGCAATAAGGTGGTGTAGTGTTTATGCGTAAACATCAGACAGATAAGAATATCTTTATTGCAACCTTTGTTCTGGTATTAATCGGAACGATTATGGTGAGTATTATTGGGCCATCCTATACGAATATCCAGAATATTTCTTATGGTAAAAATGATGATCCGAGCTCGACAATTAAGAGCCAGATTTTGTTTGTAGTGTTAGCTTTTATTGCGATGATGGCGCTTTTAAAAATGCCACTAAGGGGCTCGGCGGAACGTAATGAAAGGAAGAAGAACTCGAAATTTTGGCAAGCTTTTGCTGGAATATTTGAACATCTGCCGGGTATCATGATGCTAGGTAGTTTAATTATCTGTGCAATTATGATGATCCCAGGGGTACCATTCGTAAGATGCGCACTGGGTGGATGTAGGTGGCTGAATATTGGTCCGATTCCGCTACAGGTGGCAGAATTAGTGAAATTTAGTGCGATTTTTTATTTAGCAAAGGTCTGTACAGATTGTAGAAATGTCGACGGGTTTGATGGTAAGAAAGCTGGACGTAGTGGAATGCATCGAGTGATGACTAATGTGGGTGCGAAGGATAATGGCCGTATAGGATTCTCCGGTGACTATAGCAGTAGCGGGCGTAACTTAGGTGGCTATGGCACGAGAGGTGGAAAGCAAAATGCTAAAAGACTTGGGGGATTTTTAAAGCCGGATACGGTTCTATATATGCTAATCGTAGACAGAAAACTTGATTTTAAGCTGATACACAAAAGAATTGAGGCATTTAAGGCTCAAAAAGATGGCTGGGCCTTTTGGGTGAAATTTTTGGTGCCTTTTGCGGCAGCTGAGTACTTTATCGTGATCGCACAGAAGGATTTAGGATCAGGGTTACCTCTGGCAGCGATGGCCTTTGCAATGCTTTTAGTTAGTGGAGTGAGGCTTAAAACTTTTGCGGTAGTGCTTGCTGTGGGGTTAACACTAGCAGTATTTTCGATGGTATTAGTGCCACACCGTAGGGAGCGTTTGAAAACTTTCTTTAGTGGGAAGGTAACTAGTAGTGAATCGACAAATTCGGAAGATAAAAGTAAGGATGCTGAAACTTATCATATTAATAATGCTTTGATTGCGATTGGGTCAGGAGGATTATTTGGAGTGGGAATCGGCAATAACGTACAGACGGCTGGATATTTGCCAGAATCAATTACCGACTCGATGTTTGCCGTGATTGGGGAAACGATCGGATTTGTGGGGATTTTGGTGGTGCTGTTTTTCTACTATATGTTGCTTTCGAGGATGCTGAAAGTAGCGGATTGTACGAAGGATAGCTATTACCAATTGGTGACGATTGGGGTATTTGCTTGGCTAGCTGGACATGTGGTGGTGAATATAGCTGCAATGACGGGCTTAGCTCCGGTAACTGGTATTCCGCTGCCGCTACTCTCGAAAGGTGGAACGAGTTTGATTATGAATATGGCAATCATAGGCTTGGTTTTAAATATTTCACAATATACAATGAGAGCAGATGTTTTGGATGCTGAAAGGAGAAAAATAAAGTGAAAATCTTAGTTGTTGGTGGTGGTTCAGGTGGACATATTACGCCAGCTATGTCGGTGATTCGTGAAATTTTTCATAAGTATCCAAATACGCAAGTGGAATTTTGGACTGATCGAAAGTATTATAAAAATATTTCCAATTTAGCAAACGAAATGGCGGTTTCGTGGGGTGAAGAAGAAGGGGTGAGCCGAAAAAATAAGCAATATATAAGAGTGCGTAAGATTTTTGCGGGAAAATTTAGGCGTTATCATGGTTTGAAAATTAAGGATTATTTCGATAATGGGGCGAAAACATTTTTCGATGTAGTATTTGGAAACTTGGTGGGGGCGTTTGGGTTCTTGTTGGGGCTGGTGCAGGGCTTTTTGAGGTTATTAGGTAAGAAAAACCGTCCAGATGTAATTTTTTTGAAAGGTGGATTTGTGGGCTTGCCGGTGGGGATGGTGGCTGGGATTTTGAAAATTCCATACGTGATTCATGAATCTGACGCGGTATTTGGGTTGACTAATCGTATTTTAATGAAGAAGGCAGCTAAGATTGCTACTGGGGTGCCAGTACAGGCGGAAAAATATGGGGCGGAAATTGCCTCTAAGATTGAATGGGTAGGGATTCCAGTGGCACCGGAGTTTGCGCCGGTTAGTCCTTCTTTGCAGAGTGAGCTAAAAAGAGAACTAGGCTTTAATTCGAGGAAGAAATTAGTGGTGATTACCGGTGGATCCCAGGGGTCGGAGCATTTAAACACCGCAACAAGGGCGATTCTGGAAAGATTGCTTGAAGATGCAAGCGTGGGGCTGATTGCTGGTCGTAAGTATTATGATGAGATGCTAGAATTAAAGGATTTTGAAAAATGGAATAGAGCGAAGCTGGATTCAGATTTTCGAATGTGGAGTTTTTCGCCAAAAATGCACGAGATATTGGGGGCAGCGGATTTGGTAGTTTCAAGAGCAGGAGCTACGACGATTTCCGAGCTGGCAGCACTGGAGAAGCCTGTAATTCTGGTACCTTTTGAGAAGCTACCAGGTGGGCATCAAGCAAAAAATGCGGAGAGGCTACAGAAAGCTGGGGCTGTGGAAGTGGTTTCGGATGCAAAAATGGAGGAAAAGCCAGAACTACTGCTTTCAAAGATTAAGGAACTACT
Organism: Candidatus Saccharimonadota bacterium; assembly: GCA_013332965.2. Taxonomy (GTDB): domain Bacteria; phylum Patescibacteriota; class Saccharimonadia; order Saccharimonadales; family Saccharimonadaceae; genus Nanosyncoccus. The sequence continues at coordinate 39,824 of JABCPR020000048.1, forward strand.
AGATGACGATGAGAAGCGCGTGGGGTTAGCTTTTAATTTAAAGAAAATTGCAAAGTCTGACGCGTCTGTACGGATGATGGAAATTATAATGGAAACAAAAAATAGGAAGCGTAGATGAAATTAGGAAGAACGATTGCGGGTGGTCGTGAGGCGGTCGAGAGCGATTTGGTACGACAAAAATTTATTGAGAAGCGTGAACGAAAAAAACGATTACAGTTGATTTTGTTGGGTGCGGTAATTGTGGCGACTGTAGTATCTGGAACTTTAATAGTCCGAGGGGCTCTGCAAAAAACGCCAACAGTAAACCAGAAGCGAGTGGAGGTGGAAAAATATACGCCAACTGTAGAAATTATTGATGAAGACACTTCGAATATGATTACAGAACGCATTAAACAGTACGTGGCTCTAATGGAAAAAGATGTACGTGATGTGGGAATGAGAGTAACGAAGGCGATTATTCCAGCTGGTAAGGCACGAGAAGTGGATATTTATCTTGAGGGTAGGGATGAGTATTATAAATGCAATTTAGATAGGGGGACGGCTGAAACGGTTGAAGATATCGTGAGGATGATAGGATACCTCAAAAAACAGGGAGTGATGGCAGGATATGTGGATGTGAGGCTTGAGGGGCGAGCATATTATAAGGCAAAATAGTGTGTAGAACTAATAGATAAAATATGAATAAATAAATTAATTAATCCCCGGGTGACCGGGGATTTTTTAGGGTTATGCGAGGCTGCTAAGTCCTGTATTAAAGATGGGCTGGATTTGGTTCTGGCCTGTTCGGTTTGTTCGGTTTTTAAAATAAGGGAAACTACAGAAAAGATTTGGTTTTTTGACGAAGGGCGGATTTTTAATAAAAAAATGTATGTTTGTTAAAAAATAGCTGTATTTATTAAAAAATAAAAGTAGGGTACTTGCAATAAAAATAACTTGGAGAGATTAGATTTTTCAAGTGTGTCCTGTTCGGTTATTTAGAAAATGGAATAATAAAAACGCAAGAAGGGAATAATTATATTATTAATTTTTTTATAGATACAGACAAAAAGTTTTGCACAGTTGTGGAAAACTGTATAAAATAATTGTTTTAAAATAACAGGGGTGGGATTAGTCCTTATATATTCATACATAACGGGGGAGATTTGCATTATATGTGAACATGTGGAAAAGTTTGTTGAAAAATGTCCGAAAAAATGTGAAAAAGCACTTGCATTATGTGCGTAATGGCGCTAAACTAATGTCAGTGGATAACAAAACAAAAACCCACAAACAAAAAGATTAAATATGAATAATCAAGCGACAAAAACTACGAAAGAAGAAATGGATTACGAAGTAATTCGCTTGGTGAAGAAGAGCGGCAGTTAAAAAGGTATCTTTTTGGCACATTAAAAAATGTTTGAGGTCGGTCAACTAGGAGTCTTGGCGCGCGTTTAGGAAACGCGTCATCAAAACCACTAGCACATCTATAAACACCTCCCAATTAACTCAACAAACAACCTACACAATAAGTCTCTCAACGGTTATAGTCATATATTCAGTCTTGCATTGGATGAAACTATAGCAGCATTTATTGTATAGAAAAACAATTAAGAAATTGCAGTAATAAATCTTAATTAACAAACAAAAAACATACAAAAACAAACACGCTAAAATTTCTAGTTGAGCGATCTCAAACTAAAAAGCTTCTATATAACAGAGATGAAAATCTTTGATATAATAGAGGTATGGAAGAGCTTCATAAGCCAGTGTTACTATCAGAAGTTCTCGAGATTTTGCAGCCTAGCGCGGGCGAGTCGTATTTAGACTTGACGGCAGGTTATGCAGGTCATGCGGGAAAGATTTTGGCGGTTACGCGGAATTATAAAGAGTCGGTCTTAGTGGATCGAGACATTAATGCAATTAATTTTCTATCGAAGAAGTACCCAGATGGTGAATTCGGACTTGAAATGTTGCACGAAGATTTTTATAATGCGGCGCAGTCTTTAATCGAGTGTGGAAAAACTTTTGATATGATATTAGCTGATTTTGGAGTATCTTCACCGCAACTGGATAATTCAGAGCGAGGTTTCTCATTTATGCACGAAGGGGAACTGGATATGCGAATGGATCAAACGCAGGAGTTGTCAGCGGAAACGATTGTGAATCACTGGTCGGAGAAGAAACTGATTGAAATCTTCGAACGATATGGTGAGGAATCATCGGGGCTGGCAAGAAAACATGCGAGAGAAATCGTATATAACAGACCATGGAAAACTACTAAAGAGCTTGCGGATGCTTTAAGTCCGAAAGGATGGTTTGGGAAGCACCCAGCAACCAAGGTTTTTCAAGCAATTCGGATTGCAGTAAACGAGGAGCTTTCGATTATCGAGAATACTCTACCGTTGATTCCGAAACTACTGAAACCAAATGGACGCATTGCGATTATTACTTTTCATAGCCTAGAGGATAGGTTGGTGAAGCAGTATTTTAAGCAGGTGAGTTCACTTGGAGAAGAGTCTGAACTGGAAATTCTGACAAAAAGTCCAATTGTTGCGGGAATGGATGAATTAGTTATCAATCCAAGAGCAAGAAGCGCAAAACTGAGAGCAGCTAGAAAAATTTAGGATAAGAAATTAGACTAAAAATAGCTTGAACGGGAGTGCTGAAGGTTTTTGGGATGATAAAAATAAAAATAAAAAAGGAGGCTATATGCCAAAGCAAATCATTGTAAAAAACGCTTCTCGAGCACAGAAAATCAAAGTTAATTTTCGCTAGAGAAAGTTAATTCTAAATCTAGGTTGATGTAAATCTCCTGATTTTGAATGTATCAGGCCTTAGGGCCTGCTATCGGGAAGCTTTCGGAAACGACGGAGTCCCGACACGGTTGTAAAGTCAACTGGGAAACGTGTTTAATAAAAAAAGATATGACCTTCCCGGAAGCCCTTATTAGCGATGCGGTGGTGCGGCTAATAAGAGCTTTCGGACTATGATTACGGGGCAACTTCGCTAAACGAAGGCGCACCGACCAAGATACACAAATAAAACAAACAACAAAAACAATATAAACATAAATTCAGGTTAAACTCTAATTAAAATCTTTATTTTTGCTGAGAAGATTTTAGCGAGAGTTTACATAAAGCGAGGAAAATAATGCAGAGTGGAGCAAGAACTATGCGCCAACAGGGTTTTGGCGGTTTTAATGGCATGCGCGGTATCAATGATCGTCCCCAAACTAGCTATTTAGCTAATTCTGTAAGTTCTGGTTATTCACGCAATCGAAATACGGTGCGTCATCAAGCGCGTGGAATCGGTCGTTTTTCAGCAATTGCTATTTTGGTTATTGAGATTTTCACAATCGGACTTTTTTATGTCTCTCAACAGGGTAATGTGACAAGTTATGATTACAATATGAACAAGATTGATACGCAGATTGCAAACTTGGAAGCCGAGCGTGACGATTTAAAAGTTGAGCAGGCGAGATTGAACTCGATTGCAAAGAATGCGAAGTCAACGGTGGCGGCCAATATGGAAACCGCACAAGTTGCTGGCTATGCTGACTAATTTTGAAGAATAAATATTATTGACTGAGTGATTCTTGGTGTTATCGTATAATTAACACTAACATTTTCTTATTCTCTATAAATATGGTAAAATAGGAGTAATTTTTACGCATTAAGCCTGTTTCTAGGATGGGCAAAACAGGGAAGGAGAAAAATGGCGGAGACCCAAGAGAAGATTATTCAGATCGCAGGCTCAATCACGGTAGATGAATTGGCGGAGGCACTCGGGCTTTCGGTAACCGCATTGATTGGCGAACTTTTTAAGCAGGGAATTATGGCGACAATTAATCAGCGCCTAGATTTTGATACTGCAAGCTTGATTATCGATGAACTGGAAATTAAGAACGTAAAACTTGAACGTAAGAATACGGCAACAAAGCCATCGAATTTTCATAGTGAATTATCAGAGAAGGCCGTGTTGCGACCACCAGTAGTGGCGGTGATGGGGCACGTTGATCACGGTAAGACAACTTTACTAGACTCGTTGCTACACAAAAAGACAGTTGAGGGTGAGGCTGGTGGGATTACTCAACATATCTCGGCTTATCAGTTGAAACATGATGACCGCCTAATTACGTTCCTAGATACTCCTGGACATGAGGCCTTTGCGGCGATTCGTCAACACGGTGCGATGTTGACCGATATTGTGGTGATTGTAGTAGCAGCAGATGATGGTGTGAAACCACAGACTGTGGAGGCAATTAAGTTTGCTCAGAGCGCAAACGCGAAGATTATCGTGGCAATTAATAAGATTGACCGCGAAGGGGCTGATATTCCGCGTACCATGGCGGATTTGGCGCAACACGGCTTGCAGCCTGAGGAGTGGGGTGGCGATATTACAATGGTGCCGATTTCAGCCAAGCGTGGGGATAACCTAGAAAAATTGTTGGATATGATTTTACTTACGGCTGATCTTGAAGAGTTGAAGGCAGATGTGGAAATCCCAGCTGAGGGACTTGTGATTGAGTCTCACATGGAGGTTGGAAAAGGCTCTGTGGTGAATTTGCTGGTAACTGGCGGTGAACTAAAGACTGGTAAATTTGTGGTGGCTGGAAGCGCTTATGGCAAGATTCGTACGATGATGGACTTCCGCGGTAAGCCAAAGGGGAAAGCGACTCCGTCGACTCCAGTGACTGTAACTGGCTTTAAGGAATTGCCTAACTTCGGTGATCGTTTTATCGAGGTGAAGGATGAAAAGACTGCGAGAAAGCAGGCACTACTGAACGCTCAAGTGGAGGCTTCAGAGACGGCTTCGGCAAACGTAACTTCTACGGATCTTCTTCGCATGATGAATACGGCGGATAATTCAAAGGGCTTTAATGTGATTATTAAAGGTGATGTGCTTGGCTCCGTGACATCCGTAATCGATTCTTTGAAGATGATTGATACAAAGGGTGAGATTTCTCTAAATATTGTATCTTCTGGCGTGGGTGACGTGACCGAAAATGACGTCTATATGGCGGAAGGTGATAATACCGTGGTGTATGGTTTTAACGTGAATGTGCCAACTAATATTGTGAAGTTAGCAGCGAGAGATGGCGTGGAGATTCGCAATTATCGCGTGATTTATGAACTACTAGATGACGCTAAGGCTTCAATGGAGAACTTGCTTGATGATGAGGTAGTTGAGGAAGAAACTGGCGAAATGAAGATCAAGGGCGTGTTTAGGACCGAACGTACGGCGATTATTGCTGGTGGTGAGGTGTTAACTGGCCGCGTTGGGGCTGGGATGCTGGGGCGAGTCTACCGCAATAAAGAGCTGATTGGCGAGGTTTCAGTAGATTCAGTGCAGAAGGAAAAAATGCAAGTGACCGAGTTGGTGGCTGGTGAAACGGGTGGTATTGCCTTCAATCTGGAGAAGAAGCTGGTGATTGAGCTTAATGACCGCGTGAAGTTCTTTACAAGGGAATTGCGTAAGAAGAAGCTCTAAGATATAGGATTTGAAGATATTTATTTTTTAAAACATACTTAAGGCTGAAAGACCTGAAGATATTTATGTTTTGAAAACACACTCAAGGC
>JABCPR020000049.1 GCA_013332965.2 Candidatus Saccharimonadota bacterium
GTCAGTACTATGGCATTTCCAACTGTAATCTCGTTAATACTATCAATGGTCCAATGAACGCCAGTGGTAACTACAGTGGTGAAAGTAAAAACACCGGCACCTACTCCCGCACTATCCCAGACAATGAAGAATATGTTGGCTTCAAATATTGTACTGCCACCTCGATCTGGCCAGCCTCGTCTCACGTTGGTACCACCAATACAGTTGATGAAAATATCAGTGGTCCAGCCATGAATGGTGGTGACGAAAGTAAATATAACGTCTCCGATCTCTCCTGCATTACTATCGCCAAGAAACCAAACTTCCAAGTTTGGGGTGGCGGTATGTACACCAACGGTAGCATTGAGACTTCCGTCAGTAAAAAAGTGCCAGGCAGCGGCTTCAATCCTTATCCAAATGGCACTGAAAAGATTTTCGGCTCATGGGATGAATATCACGTAATTGCTGGCAGCAATGTCTCCGGCTTTGGCTCTGGGGCCTCCCTTGGTTATGAAAGGGGCTATCGCTTTGATGTCCCAACTGGTGGCGCCAATCTTAATGATAGTCGCAATAATCTCACCGTCGCAAGCCGCGGCCGCACTGGTTACTCCGGTGTACCAGGTCTCCCATCAAGCCTCTTAGCCCGCCTCAAGGCAAGGTATCGTGACAATATTGAAAAAATCAGTCGCCTCAAAATCACCACGCACGACACTGGCTTACAGAATGCTTATATCAAAGGTGATGTTAATCTTTCGCAAATCAGTCTTCCAGATTATAATCCAAATGCCGCCAGTACACTTGGTGTGATGAAAAATAGTCTCTACAAAACTCTTTCCGCTGACGATTCAAAGAATAACACTCTCGTTCTCTATGTCGACGGTACCCTCAATATTGATCAGAATATCTGTTATGCCACCTCTGGATATTACTGTGAAGGTGCCTCTTCCACCATACAGAATAATTATGCTGATATCGCCACAAACTCCATCACTAAGCTCCCTCAGATCCTCATCTTTGCCAAACAAATCAACGTGTCAGATCAGGTAACTCGTATCGACGCTTGGCTCATTCTCGATGAAGATAATGCACCAAACAATCTCAATACTTGTTCAACCTATGCCGAACCTTCAGCTCTCGTTTGTTCGCAAACTCTCGTCTTTAATGGTCCCGTCTTTGCCAAGAGTCTCACCTTGAGGCGCACCGGCGGCGCCAACCACGGCGGCGGCATAGCAACTCGTGACAACGCAGGCTCTCGTGAACTTGGCACCTCTTTCAGACATCTCCCAGGCGATACCTATTACTTCACAGCCAATGATGGTTCAGTCGCACCAGGTGAAATCTTCAACCTTCGCTCCGACGCCTACTATTGGGGTATGGGGCAGGCTCAGCGTTCCGGTATTGCAGAAGTTGTCTACCAGCGTGAACTTGCACCAAGATACTAAAACTAAAATGGGTCCACGCCGAACGCGTGGACTCCTGACTAAAAAACCAAAGCCAAAGGTCTAAAAATTACATCAAAGTTTTCTAAAGCAAGATAGATGTTTCGCCTTCAAACTTGTCAAAACAAAACTCTTATGCTAAATTTATATAAAATAGGTCAACACAAAAATGGATTCTGGAATGCAAAATAATCAACCAAAAACACCTGCTTCAAGCACGGTAGATGCTGCCATGAAGGCACCACATCCGGGCGGTGGCTCAGATTTTGGTCTGAATCCAGAAGACGCCGTCTCAAAGGTTGCCGATAAAATCCAGCATGCCACCAATATCCTGATCGCCCTCTCTAAAGACCCTAATGTTGATGAGATTTCTGCTGCCATCGCTCTAGCCTTTGTTCTAGACCAGCAGAAAAAACATGTCACAGCTATTTACTCCGGCCAGACCCCAAATGCGCTTGAATTTTTGCGCCCTGAAGAAACCTTCCAAAAAGACATTAGTGGCTTGCAAGATTTTATCATCGCCCTCAATAAGTCGAAGGCCGACCACCTTATTTATCAGGTTGAAGGCGATTATGTCAAAATCCTTATCACTCCATACAAGGGTCAAATCAAAAAAGAAGATCTCGAATATTCTTACAGTGACTACAATGTTGACCTCGTGATTGTCTTCAACGTTAATTCCGGTAGTGAAATCGACTCCGCCCTTTCTGAATATGGACGTATCATGCATGATGCTATGGCGATTAATATTACCTCCAGCGTTCCGGGTCGCTTTGCCGATCTTGAATGGAGCGATCCATCAAAATCTTCCGTTTGTGAAATGGTCTATGACTTACTTAGTGAGCTTGAAATTGACAACACTCCACAAGAAGTTGCCACTGCCCTGCTTACCGGTATTCTTTCTGCCACCGAACGCTTTTCCAATAATCGCACCAAGCCAACCACCATGGCCGTTGCCTCAAAACTCATGGAAGCCGGCGCCGACCAGCAGTTAATCTCCTCCAATATCTTAAAAGCAGAGACCCCAGCTGTAGCTGCTGAAAATCCTTTTGCTACCCAATCCCCAATCACCACTCAAACGCCAGCAGCTCCAGCAGCCCAAGAATCACAAGAGGCTCCAGCGACTTCAACCATTCAAGAAATCCCAGAAGTACCAGCAGCTCCAGCAGCTCAGGAAACGCCAGCAGCTCCAGCAGCCCCAAAAGCACAAGAGGCTCCAGTTGCTCAGGAATCCCCGGCAGTCGCAGCCGCCACGTCAGAAGTTTCAGCAGTCTCGCAGGACTCCATCGAAGCTCCTCAACTCACTCCGGAACAAGAACTTGAACGTATGTTTGAGCAGAATCAGGCCTCCCAGTCTCAGACCCCTACCTCAGGTAGCTCACTCCCTGGAAACCCTATGGTTGCCGCCTCAAATGTAATGGACGACTTAGCTCGCCTCACCGATTCAATGTTGAGCGCAGAGTCTCCAGCAGCACCAAATGTTACTCCAGCTGCTCCCGTTGAGCCTATAGCTCCAAATATTCCAGCGGTACCAGAAAATATCCCAGCAGCCCCAGAAGTACCAGCGGCGACTCCAACTATTCCTGTCGCACCGGAAAATATTCCAGTCGCGCCAGAAAATTCTCCTGCTCCAAATATCCCTGTCGCACCAGAAAATCCAACTATTCCAGCAGCCCCAGCGCAGCCTCAGTATATTCAACCGCAGCCGATGCAATATCAATCAGTACAGCCGCAACCACAGCAATATCAACCTGTGCAACCTCAACCTGTGCAACCTCAACCAGAACAGATTCAGCCGATGCCTCAAATGCAGGCCGAATATCAGCCAACTCCTCAATTTGTTCAGCCTGCTACACAACCAATTCAGCCTGCTCCTCAGCCAGCCCAGCCAGCCTTCCGTCCTCAACCAGCTTCAAACCCTGAGATTTATGGTCACACCATCGCCGAACCGGTCATAGATTCTGGTGAAGACATGAGTCGTCTGATGGATGAAGCCCTTGCTGAGCCTTCTCCAATCCAGAATCCAATCGGTTACCAGGGAATGATCAACCAATCCAACTACATCAATCAGTCTCTTAATCAAAATGCCACGCCAAACTATCCACTTGCTGTTGGTCAGCAACCGGTTACAAATTACCAGCAGGGCCAAAATCTTGCAACGCTTTCCGCGCCTGCCTTGCCACAAATGCCACAAAATCAGGCCTACCCAAATCCTGAATATTCAAATGTGGTCCCAGAGTACCAAACTCCAGCTATGCCGGTTCTCCCTGAGGATCCATCACAGCCGGCTCCACAGCCTATCCCACAGCCTGCTCCACAACCAGTTCAACCTACTCCACAACCTATCCCACAGCCTGCTCCACAACCAGTTCAACCTACTCCACAGCCTATCCCACAGCCTGCTCCTCAGCCAGTCCAGCCAGCTCAACCACAAATGCAGGTTCCAGCTCAGCCTGCCCCAGAGCCAATTCAGTCACAGCAGCCAATGGATAGCTACATTCAGGCCACTCCACCAGCCACCAGCACGCCAATCCCGGATTTTCTTCAGCCCGAATCATTCCTGCCGCCAGCTCCAGCCCCAGTAATTATCGATCAGTCCGCGCCTCCATTCATGCCACCAACTATGCCTACTCCACAGCCTATCCCACAGCCTACTCCACAACCTGTTCCTCAGTCTATTCAGCCAGCTCAACCACAAATGCAGGCTCCAGCTCAGCCTATCCCAGCTCCAGCTCAACCACAAATGCAAGCAGAAGTTCAGCCGACCCCACAGCCAGCTCAGCCGCAGACCTCTGCCGATCCGGCCGCCAATCCAGTCAAGGCCGATCCATCTGCTTTTCATATCCCAGGCAGCTACTAGTTTTGACATTGCAGAAAAATCCACTATGATGGTAGGAAATGACAGAAAATAATCCCAAAATCCCAAATTCAGTGGTCAGCCATGAAAAAATGGCTAAAATTGAAGCCGAAGTCAGTCCAAGTGACATTATTTTGATCGATAAACCAGACGGCCTCAGCTCCTTTGGTGTGGTCGCTCGCGTTCGTCGTGTGCTTTCTAAAAAAGCTGGCAAGAAGGTTAAAGTCGGCCATACCGGCACTCTCGACCCCTTTGCTACTGGTCTTCTGATTTTGCTCGCCAACAAGGCAACCAAGCTCTCCAATCAATTTCTTAAGCTCGATAAGTGGTATGAAGCCACAATCCATCTCGGTAAGGTTAGCACTACAGGTGATCCCGAAGGTGAAATCACTGATTTTGTACCTGAAACTCCAAGAGAAAATCTCCCGGATCGCAACGAAATCGAGCAGGTGATTGAAAAATTTATCGGCCAGATTCAGCAAACTGTTCCGAGTTTTTCTGCCGTCAAAATCAACGGCCAGCGCGCCTATCAACTTGCCCGTCGTGGTGAAACCGTAGAGATGCCAACCCGCACCGTCGAAATTTACGCCATCGAAATCCTAGGCTACCATTATCCAGATCTCGTGATTCGCACACATGTCTCTAGTGGCACCTACATCCGCACCCTTGGTGAAGATATCGGCAAAGCCTTAAATACCGGGGCCTACCTCACCGCCCTTCGTCGTACTAAAATCGGCGATTTCGACATTGCTGCCGCCACTAAGCTCGCAGATTTTATGAGTGCAGAAGAAATTCATCAAACATGAGCTCTTGTAGAAACTCCTACTCCGTGGTATAATCTCTCCAATATGATTACAAAAGAGAATAAAGCTAAGGCAATTGCTGCTACTGCCCGTGATAAAAAGGACGTCGGTTCTCCAGAGGTTCAGGTTTCTATTTTAACTGAGCGCATCAAAGAAGTAACTGAGCACGTTAAGGCTAACAAGCACGATTTCATGGCTCGCCGTGGACTCATGCAGATGGTTGGTCGCCGCAAACGTCTTCTAAAGTATCTTGAGAAAACCGACTTCGAACTCTACAAAGGTACAGTCGCAAAACTCGGACTTAGGAAATAATCACGAAATCCCCGCGCAAGTGGGGATTTTTAGTACACAAAAATCATAAGTTAAGAAATCATCAGAGTTAAAAACTCAAAGGTCTAAAGGTATTTAGAATTACAAAAGACCCTACAATTGTAGGGTCTCAGGTTCCATTAGAACAGTTTGTCAAAGTCTTCGACCAGCATTCCGAGTATTTCAACCACTCGCGGTTTTTCGCTCTCGCCATTAAAGTATTCTTCACTGAAGGCATCGATCTCGTCTCTGTATCGAGTTGCTGCCAGTGCGATGCTTACCTGAATTTCATGCGGGGTCGGGTTTCTGACCTTGCGGTAGAAAGTGCGGATCTTTGCCGGATCAGCGAGACTTTCTGTGCTCCATCTGGTGGAAATCTTCGCGCGGCATTTGTCGTAATCCGGTCGATGTAAATATCTCATTCTCACCTTAGATACATCTTGTAAAATGTCGTAGATATCGCCTACTGCCCCCTCTCTGCGCTCAATCGCCTGATAGAGCATGACATCTTCATGGAAGAAATAATCTTCCGCCATGTTCTGCACCAACGAAAACCTCAAGAAGTTCCCCCCGTCCTGCTCGACGTAGAAGAACACGTAGTCGATGTTCAAATCGAGGCGAATCTGTTTTCTGAGTGGCACCAGCTTCTCCTCAATAAGTCTATTGCGAAACAGATCTCGCGCCTTCTGAATTTCGGTCTCATCCTCACCAGTGAAACCATCCATCTTGATCAAAAGAAAATGATTGTCTCTCTGTATCTGCTGTTCCATTATAATGGTCCTTTCTTAATGTGCGTGAATTATCAGTTCAACTTGTTCTAAGGCCGCTCCCCTCCTTTCGGTCTCAAATAATAGACATCTTAGAACGTATTATATTATAACATAAAAACTATAATCTGTAAAACATAACTTCTAGATTATTACATTTATGGAACGATCATTTGACCAAGGATAGTGTAAAAATATCCCCATAATCCATAGTCGGTGTTATGAGTCTAATTGGCTTATTGATATTAATGGTAAAATCTTGTGTCTTACCCATAAGGTTTATACCTTTTTCGTTTTCTGCTGAAAATCGTTGGAAACAATGGATCGATATATAATCGTCGCCGATTTGGGTTATTTCAAATGAGAAGATTTCTTCTTCCCACTTATTTCCTTCAGTATTAGAACATTCGCGCACTTTAACAGTATACTTTTTGTTTAATTGTATTTCATATAATGTTTCTTCTTCTTTTGGAGTGTAATTTCTTGAATCACCACTCCAGTTCGAACTAATTACTTTGATTTTCATGATTCCTCTTATTTTTTATATTAACATATTTTTATGTTTTTTCCATTTAGGTTTCCGCCAATTACCGCATAAAATGCATTTAGAACTGGCACTTCGCATACGGAAATTTTCTCTCCATTTAGATAAGCGCCACTTTTATCGGCAAAATAAAAATCCTTCAGCGCTAACCACGGGGTCTCGCCGATATCTTTAAAAGGCTTTTCATGATACAATTAATCCATAACAATAAAAGGGAAGACGGCGGATAAGTCTTCTAGACCCAGCTTTTCTAGAGTAGTTATCTGGTGTTTTCCCAAGAAAGGAATCAATGGAAATAATCAATCCAACCGGCAAGCACACCTTCAGTGTGTCAACCGATTTTTGTGGTCGTGAATTGAAACTTGAAGTCAATCGTGTTGGTTTTCGCACCACTTCATCTGTTTTAGTTACTTATGGCGATACTGTCGTCCTCGGCTCAGTCGTTGTTAGCGAAAAACCTGTCGTACAGGATTTCTTCCCACTCTCAATCGACTATGAGGAAAAATTCTATGCAGCTGGCAAAATCTCTGGCTCAAAATTTATCAAGCGTGAAGGCAAACCTGCTGATGAAGCAGTGTTGATCGGTCGCCTCATCGATCGCCCAATTCGCCCACTTTTCCCTAAAGGTTACCGTCAAGAAGTTCAGGTTGTCACCACCATCCTCTCAATGGACCCAAGTTTCCGTCCTGATGTTGTGGCGATGATTGCCGCTTCCTCAGCTCTTCTGAACGCTGGCGTACCATTTGATGGCCCAGTCGCAGGCCTTCGTATTGGTCGTGTGAACGGTGAATTTAAGGCCTTCCTCACCAAGGAAGAACGTGAAGCTTCCGATCTTGACCTCGTGGTTGCCGTAAAAGACCAAAAAGTTGTCATGGTTGAAGCTGGTGCTAATGAGGTTCCAGAACAGGTTATCATTGATGCCATGCGTTGGGCTGTTGAAATGGCACAACCAGCTCTCGCTCTCCAGAGGGAATTGAAGGAAAAGCTCAATGTGGTTGAAAAACCATATGAACTCAGTCTCCCAGATGCAGCAGTTGCTGAAAAAGTTGAAAACTGGACCCGTGAACACTTTAAAGGTGAAGACGGCAAGACTGGCACTAAAATCCGCGGTAACGTGCTTGATCGTAAGCGCATCGCTGATGAATTAAGGGACCAGATGGACGCGGAATTTGCGCTTGAACTTGGTGAAGGTGAAACCGACGAGGAAAAAATTGCAGATTACGACGCTCGTTTGAAAGATGAATATCACAATGCTTATGAACTAGCGATTCATCACGAAGTCCGTCGCGCCATCGTTGAAGATAACGTTCGTCCTGACGGCCGTAAACTTAATGAGGTTCGTCCGCTCAGCTCTCAGGTTGCTATCTTGCCACGCGTACATGGCTCCTCACTCTTCACCCGCGGTCTCACTCAAGCCATGAACATTGTCACCCTCGCTCCTCTTTCATATGCTCAGATTGTTGACACTATGGAAGTCACCGATGGTGAACGCCGCTACATGCACCACTATAATGCACCTAGCTACACCGTCGGTGAAACTGGTCGTATCGGTTCTCCAGGTCGTCGTGAAATCGGCCACGGCTATCTTGCCGAGCGCGCCCTTCTCCCAGTTCTTCCATCCAAGGAAGACTTCCCATACGCCATTCGTTCCGTCACCGAAATTATGTCTCAAAACGGTTCCACCTCAATGGCTGCCACTTGTTCATCCTGTCTTGCTCTTATGGACGCCGGCGTTCCACTTAAGGAGCCTGTCTCTGGTGTTGCTATGGGTTTGATGCTTGATGGCGAAACTCCACACGTTCTAACCGACCTCATGGACGCCGAAGATTTTGCTGGTGACATGGACTTTAAGGTTACTGGTACTAAGAATGGTATCACTGCCCTCCAGATGGATATGAAGGTTCACGGTCTTCCAGTCGGCATTCTCGAAAAAGCGATTCAACAATCTCACGAAGGTCGTATGTTCATTCTCGGTCACATGCTTTCCGTACTTTCTGCCCCACGTGCTGAGCTCTCACCATACGCTCCACGCATCGAAAAACTCATGGTCAAGCCTGAGAAGATCGGTGCCGTAATCGGTAAAGGTGGCGAGATGATTAACAAAATTACCTCTGAAACTGGTGCTGAAGTTGATATTGATGACTCTGGTCTCATCACTGTTTCTGGTACTGACGCCGAGAAAATTAAGCGTGCCATCGACTGGATTCGCAGTCTCGTTGAAGAACCTGAAGTTGGCAAAATCTATCGCGGCAAAGTAGTAAATATTAAAGACTTTGGTGCTTTCGTGAATATTCTTCCAGGCATCGACGGTATGCTCCACATTTCTCAAATTTCTGAGAAACGTCTTGATAAGGTTGAAGATGCACTCCACCTCGGCGACGAAGTGAATGTACGTCTCGACTCGATTGATGATAAGGGCCGTCTCTCCCTCAGCATGCGCCGCGTTGAACAATAGATCGCGTATTCTAAGCGGCGTTTCATGCGCCGCTTTATCGCTTCAATGAAAAAAGATTGGTCGTATGGCCAATCTTTTTTATGCTAAAACCTTAATTTTAAATCAAATTAAGTCAAATCAGGTCAGGTCAGGTTAAGTTAGGATAAGACCAATTTCAGGTTTATAAGTCAACGAATCCGTTATTTTCTTTAACCTTTTCATCGCGGCAGGTCATGGCTGGATTACCATTTGGATCTTTCACTCCGCGGTAAACTTCCTTCACTTCAGAAGAGAGGTTTTCGCAAAGATCTGGAGCTTGTCCAGCGGTTGCAAATTTCCACTCGCCATTTGGTAATGCGCGATAATACATCGCAAGATGACCACCACCGGCACCTTCGACGCGAGTTGCGCCTGTTGTTGGATTGGTTATTACTTCGTAATTCATATGTTCGCTTGCCACTGCAAATAGATAGGTTGCGTCTTTGTTAGTGTAAAGTCTAGTTAAATCTACGATTGGCCAACTATCCTTAATCTCAAAACCTTCGTCATTCTTGCCAGACATCTTTTGAGTCCTAGCCTTAATAAAATTCATAAGATCGCCGATCCGAGTATCCATGGCCATTGGCTTAACAATCTCGGACACTTTCGCATTCTCGATATTTTCTACAGCTTTGGTGCCTGTGGCGAGCTCATATTTTGAAATCACCTCGTTCGCCTTAGTGAGCGCTTCTTTCGAGCTTTTCACCTCACTTTCCAGTTTATTCTTCTGGTCATTGATCCGAACCGTGGTATAAACCAAACCGCCAAGACAGGCAAGAATTATTAAACAAAAAACCGCAGCTAACTTTTTATTGCCACGGCCTGCTCGAGAATCTCGCTCTTCACTACTGATATTTATAATATTGTCTGTATCGTTTCGATCCATATATCTCCTTTAATCAACTATAACATAAACAATTTTTTTCGCTAGTCTCTCGTACTATCTATAATTATTATGCTATAATCTGTCTATGGTTAAACGAAAAAAAGGTCGACGCAAATCTTCCCGTGAGGTAGTTCCAGAACACGAATTGCCAGGCGGTTTTTGGCGTCAAGTCTCAGCAGTTCTTATGATTGCCATCTCTATCGTCCTCGTGATGACTTGGTTCGGTAGTGGCGGCACTCTTCTCAATGATTTTCATAAATTCGGCCTCTGGTTGATCGGCTATGCCACTTTTGCCATCCCCGTAATCCTGGTTTATCTTGCCGTGAAAATCTTCCGCACCACAGATAACCGACTCCCTGCCGTTATCTGGGTTGTTTCGTTTTTGATGATTTTCTGGCTCTCTGGACTCTTTGGCCTGCCGACTTATGGCAACTCTGCCACACAAACTGGTGGCATCCTTGGAGTTTGGTTAAACAGTATGGTCACACAAATTCTCAACCCAAGTGTTGCCGCCTTTATCTATCTTGTTTTAATATTTATCACCGCAATTTTCATCCTGCAGCTTTCCCCAGCTGCCGTCTTTCGTGATATTGCCAACATTTTCAAAACCACCAAGCGTGATGAAGATGCTGAAAATGCTCGTATTGCTCGCCGTGCTCAGGCTGAGGATGCTGTTAACGCTGGAGCTCTCGGTCCTCTTAAGATCAAAGCTAATGGTGTCGAAGTTACCGCCGAAGAATTAAAAGCCACACCAAAAATTGAGGTTAAAAAACCGGTTGCTGCCGCCCCTGTCGAGGCTGAACCTGAACGTGCACTGATTGCCGTTTCTGATCCAAACTGGAAAATGCCTTCAACCGACCTGCTCTCGAAAAAACAGAATCCACCAGATGGAGGTAATATTCAGCAGAATGCTTTCATTATCAACTCCACCTTTGCCGACTTCGGTATTGAGGTGAAACTTGATGGCGCTAACGTCGGCCCGCGTGTTACTCAATACACAATTCAGCCGCCAACCGGTGTAGTGCTATCCAAGATCGCCGCTCGCGACAAAGAGCTTGCGCTTAACCTTGCCGTCGATAAGGTCCGTATCGAGGCGCCAATTCCTGGCACTCGTCTGGTTGGTATCGAGATTCCAAACGTCCGTCCAGCCGATGTAACCCTCCGTTCAATCCTTGAGAGCAACGAATGGAAGAAGGAAACTAACCCGCTCAGCTTTGCGGTTGGTAAAGATATTTCTGGTAATCCGGTCATCGCCAATCTTGCCAAAATGCCACACCTCCTGATTGCTGGTACTACTGGTTCTGGTAAGTCCGTCATGACCAATACTCTCATCTCCTCCTTGCTTTACCGCAATGCCCCAAGCGATATGAAGCTGATTATCGTCGACCCAAAGCAGGTGGAAATGGTGCAATATAATGACATTCCACATCTCTTAACTCCAATTATCAACTCCACTGAAAAATCTCTCTCCGCCATGAAATGGGCTGTGAATGAGATGGAGCGCCGATATACTCTTATGGCCGAAGAGAAGGTTAAGAAAATTGAAGACTACAACGAAAAGCTTCATAAAAAATCTGCCACCATCGCCGATGAAGATAATAACGAACAGCAGCATGATGGCGGCAAGATGCCATACATCGTCATCGTGATTGATGAGATGGCTGATTTGATGATGCAGGCAGGGAAAGACCTTGAGCAGCTGATTGTTCGTATCGCTCAGAAAGGTCGTGCCTCTGGTATTCATCTCGTGCTTGCAACACAGCGTCCTGAGGTTAAAGTGATTACCGGTCTGATCAAGGCCAACGTTCCAGGCCGTATTGCCTTCGCCGTGAATAATAATACCGACTCGCGCATTATGCTTGACATGGGTGGTGCCGAGAAGTTACTTGGTAAAGGTGATATGCTAATGCTAACCACTGAGATGATGGGGAAGCCTCGTCGTATTCAGGGTGCTTATGCTTCCGATAGCGACGTTGAAAAACTCACCAACTTCCTCCGTGAACAGCGCGCGCCTGAATACAATAACGAAGTGATTTCTCAAGCCGTCCAGATCAAGGGTATCGGCCCAACCGACGGTGGTGGCTTCGGCGATCTCGGACGAAAGTACGATCCACACGATCCAGTCGTCCGAAAGGCAATCGAAATTACTCTCACTAAAGGCAAATTCTCTACCGCCATGCTGCAAACCTATCTCGGTAAAGGCCACGGTTTTGTCTCCGGTCTTGCTATTTGGCTGGAAGAGATCGGTGTTATCGGCCCGGCCAATGGTAATAAACCACGTGATGTGATGATTAAAAGCCTAGACGAATTCGACCAGCTCGCTGGCGGATAGAAATCATAGTAATTCATAAAAAACACTGACAAAAAGCGAATCTCCGGCAAATAATAGGTGCGCTAACCAATGATAGACAAAAAATATAGCCTGAAAAAGGCTATATTTTTTATTCCGTTTATGTTAAAATAGACACACTAACAAGGTACATATCATGAAACAAACACAAAACACAGGCAACTTCGCCTGCAAATTTTCGGTATCCTCAGGCTTTGCGCGCCTCAAAAATTTCATCAGCACAAAACGCGCGCGAACAATCACTGCAATGTTCGCATTTTTTGTATCACTCCTTTCTCTATGCTTCTTGCAAAACCCTAGCTTCGCTAGTATCCTCCGTACCCCAGCCACCTACCTCAAC
Source organism: Candidatus Saccharimonadota bacterium (assembly GCA_013332965.2). Taxonomy (GTDB): domain Bacteria; phylum Patescibacteriota; class Saccharimonadia; order Saccharimonadales; family Saccharimonadaceae; genus Nanosyncoccus. The sequence continues at coordinate 12,748 of JABCPR020000049.1, forward strand.
ATCTCCACCTCCACCCCAAATGTCGATTTTCAGTTCAACCAGTCTGAACTTTCTTCATCCGCCTTCAAGACAAATAATGTCACTGTCAATATCCAGACTGATAACGCCACTGGCGCTACCACATATATTTCAAGCATCGATGAGGCTACCAGTCTAGTTCACTCCGACTCTGGTGTCTCCGATAGTATAGCTTCTATCTCTTCGCCACTTCTTTCAACTGCCTTTTCTGGTAAGACTTGGGGCTATCGCGTTGGCTCTCTCGCCACCACGGCATTTAATCCAATCCCTAAAGCTAGCACTCCTGCTGAAATTTTAAACACCACCTCCGCCACTCCAGCATCGAATAGCCTTAATATTGATTTTGGGGTCAAAGTCTCTCCGGATCTATCTTCTGGAACTTATTCCAAGCAGATTTTATTCACCACGATTACGAATTACGTACAGCTAAGAACTACCTTTCTCCCGGGGCCTGCTTTCAATCCGATAGTTTTAAATCTAGATACTATGCATTTAACAACGGGAAGCTTTGAGCATTCCGCTACGCCACCTGCAAACCTTAGTGATGCCACTATTGTCTCAACAGCAGATTCTGAAAAACCAATTTACGCCTGGTTCGATTCAACTAGTCAGAAAGTTTTGTGGTGGACAGAAGCAGATGTTGCATATGCAAACGAAGACTGTAGTTATATGTTTAATACTGATAATATGGGGCACTCAATTGGTAATATCGACCTCCGTGGAATTAACACTAGTCGTGTCAAAAGCATGAAGTATATGTTCAATGGTGGTAAAGAGGGGCTCACTGGCCTTAATCTGAGCGAAATGGATACTAGTAATGTTGAAGATATGAGCTATATGTTCTACTATATGTTTGCTCATGGAAGTCATAATGCTGTTGCTCTTGACTTATCGAGATTTAATACTAGTAAGGTAAAAAATATGGAAGGCATGTTTTTTCATTCAGTCGTCACGCCTCTAGACCTCAGAAGCTTTGATACTAGTAATGTTGAAAATATGTCCAATATGTTTAGCGGATTAGATACAACGGCACTGGATATTTCACCGCTAAATACCTCGAAGGTCAAAACTATGAAGGGAATGTTCTCTGGACACCGCAAGGATAATCAGATCAATCTTTCAACTATGGATACTAGTAACGTGGAAGACATGAGTGAGATGTTTGCCGGTGGAGTACTTACGAGCGTGGATCTCTCTGGACTCAATACTAGCAAGGTCACGAATATGAGCAGTATGTTTAAAGAATCATTAAAACTTACAAATGTAAACTTTGGACACATTGATACGTCTCATGTTACGGATATGTCACATATGTTTGATATGGTCGAGCCTAGTTACTCATATATAACAAACAATCCTGATTTAACTAATCTAGATGTCTCGGCACTTAACACAAGTAATGTCGTAAATATGTCAGATATGTTTGCAGGCTTAAAGAAAGTTACAAATCTAGATCTCTCAACTTTCGATACTAGTAATGTTGAGAACATGTCTTGGATGTTCTATCGAACCTTTAAGCTAAAACATCTCAACCTCCAATCGTTTGATACTAGAAAGGTGAAGAATATGGATTATATGTTTGCCTACTCTAGCACCGATCCTGCAGGTGATGCACTTGATATTTCAAGTTTTGATACACGAAGTCTAACAGACGCTCTGCAGATGTTTTATTATATTGGAGTTAGAACTATCTATGTTTCTAATACATTTACAACTGACTTAATTTCCGATCAGCAAGATATGTTCAGTAGTAGTCCAAATCTCATCGGTGGCAATGGTACTGTCTTCTCTGCATCCAATCCTAGAGATAAAACCTACGCACGCATCGACGCCCCAGGCGCCCCAGGTTACTTCACTCAAAAGCCATAACCCATCGCGCTTCGCTTGAGATTTTTTCTACAGTCTGCTATAATCCTCATATTATTAGCTCAGCAAGCGACTATGAGGTGTGCTTGCTTTAACCAAAGGAGTGCAAAGTGAAACAGTATGAACTTACTGTGTTGATTCATCCTGATTTAGAAATGAATCTAACACCAGCCCTAGACAAAATTAAGAAATTAATTGAGTCACAAGACGGTAAAATCGTAAAAGAGACCAACGAAGGCAAAAAGCGCCTTGCTTACACTATCAACAAGCAGGACTACGCTGTCTATTACTTCTACGAGCTCGAGCTTCCTGCTCAGGCCCCAGCAAAGATCTCTTCTACTTTAAACATTACCGATGAGGTTCTACGTTATCTCTTGGTCACTGTCGACGAACGCAAGGCAAAATTTGAAGCTAAGCGTAAGGCTCGTGCAGAGAAAACTAAGAATACTGAAGAGTCAGCAGAATAAATAATTTAGGAGGTTTTATGGCGCGGGGATTTAGTAAGGCAATCATTACAGGGAACGTCGTTCGCGACCCTGAACTAAGAGCTACTTCTGGTGGCACTCAGGTCTGTTCCTTCTCTGTAGCAGTAAATTACAATTACGTACAAAACGGTGAGAAAAAAGAACAAGTTTCTTACATCAACTGTTCTGCATGGGGCAAGGCCGGCGAGGTAATTGCTCAGTACGCCAAAAAAGGCACTGGCATTCTCGTTTCCGGACGTCTTTCTCAGCGTGCTTTTGAAGATAAGACCGGCGCAAAGCGCTCAGCTACTGAAATCGTCGTTGAAGACTTCAACTTCCTCGGCGGTGCCAGCGAGGGGTCTTCTTCAAGAAGCTTCGCCAGTTCCAGTAATGATGAATCTGCCGATATCATCCCAGATGATATTCCAGATGAGCCTATCGACCTCAGTGAGGTTCCATTCTAAACAATAATTAAGAGAGAGTTTTGAGAGAAATGAAAAGAATTAAAAATGATCCAAATCTTTACTTCGACTATCGCGATGTAAAGACTATGCAACGTTATATTGACGTTTATGGTCGCATTGAACCAATTTCAAAAACCGGTCTTTCTGCTAAACAGCAAAGACAATTAGCTGTCGCTATCAAGCGTGCACGTCATCTTGCATTGCTTCCATTTGTGTCTGCCAACTAATTTAGGAGAAAAACCATGTACGGTCCAACCGATTTAAAGAAAAACGTACTAATTACCTTAGATGGCCAGCCATACAAAGTCATTGAATATTCCCAAAAAGTTATGGGACGTGGTGGCTCCATCGTCAACGTACGTGTCAAAAACTTAATCACTGGTGCATTAATTCCAAAGACTTTCAAAGGTCAGGAAAAAATCGAACCAGCCGAAGTTACCACCAAAAAAGTTCAGTATCTCTACAAGGATGAAGATAAGTTCTATTTTATGGACCCTTCAACTTTTGAGCAGTATGAACTATCAAACGACCTTGTCGGTGATTCCAAAGATTTCATGAAAGATGGTGATGAGATGGAAATCCAGTTCTACAACGGTTCCGCCATCAACCTCACACTTCCAAAGAATCTTTGGCTTGAGGTTACCTATACTGAAAACGCTGTTAAGGGTGATACTTCTACTTCAGTCATGAAAGACGCCACCCTTGAAACTGGTGTCGTGGTTAAGGTCCCAGCTTTTATTAAAACTGGTGATGTAATTTCTGTTGATACGGAAACTTATGCCTACCGAGAGCGCCAGAAATAAGATGCGTTCATCGCGTGATCGAGGTCTAAATACGCATACTAGCATGCAAGCTATGCATACTAGTATGCCAGTGTCACGCGCAGAGAATAAGCTTGCGGGGGCGGCGCAGGCTTTTTCTTATGATTTTCGTGGTAAAACCGTGCTCGATATAGGCTCCAGTACTGGTGGCTTTACCGAATACGCTCTGCTTCGTGGTGCCAAGAAAGTCATTGCTATCGAAAAAGGTACTAAACAGATGAAAGCACCTCTTCGTTTTGATCCGCGTATCGATTTGCGAGAAAAGACGGATATTTTTTCTGTGATTCGTAGTTCGTTGTCGAGAGACCAAAATAAATCTAATGAAAACGAATCCAAAACAGATGTCAAGATTGATACTATTCTTGCCGACGTCTCTTTCATCTCCCTAAAACAGGTGCTACTTCATGCCAAAAAACAGCTTGCCGCCCCTCAGACAGATTTCCTTGTCATGCTAAAGCCTCAATTTGAAGCCAGGCCATTTCAACTGAAGAATGGTGTCGTCAAAAACGAAACGATTCGTCGCGATATCATCAAAGATTTTGAAGCTTGGCTCAAAAATAACGGCTTCCTTATTATCAATAAGCGTGATAATCTTCTCGCTGGCAAAAATGGCAATCTTGAACGATTTTATTTCCTTAAATTGGCCGTAATGTCCCACAAAAACAGGTGATACGCTGGTATATTCTTGTCAAAGTATTCATAATTTGCTATAATACTAACTAGTTAATCTTACTTATTTTCAAACAGAACAGAATTCAAGCGAAAATCTTTTTGTTTGCAAACTTTGTAGATCTTATTATTTAAAAAAGGAAATCATGAATAAACAAGAACATGAAAGACGTGCCAGACTCATGAAGATGCAGGCTGAGCGCTTGCCAGAAATCAAACGCCGTTTCGAAGAAAATCAGAATCGGGCGAAGCTTGCCGAAACTCCTGCTCCTGTTGAGACCGGTGCAGCAGTAATTTTTGAACAGGCCCAGAAGCGTAATTTCAACAGTAACTTCAAGCCAGGCGGCAAGGACTATGCGGCTCGTTCAAAGAGAAAAAACAATTTCTCTGGCGATAATTCCGATGCTCGCGCGAATAAAACTGCCGATCAGTCCAAGAATAAAAAAGCTCCAAAAGCCAAAGCCCCAAAGGTTGCCAAAAATACCAAAAGCACTGAAGCCGACGAGCGCAAGGTTAATCTTTCCGTCTCTACGAGGCGCGGCGACATGGTTCATCACCAGCGTATGCTTTCCCAGGACGTAAACGCTCAGGCCACTCAGCATATCATCGGTATCCCAGTTAATAAATCCCGTTTCAATGGCTATAATGGCGCCCAGGTTACTAACGCGCAGCTCAAGTCGGCTCGTCCTGACCACGAAGCCGTCCGTATTATCCCAATCGGTGGTGTTGGCGAATTTGGTATTGGTAAAAACATGACCGCCATCGAGTATAAAGGTGAAATTATCGTTATCGACATGGGCGTTCTTTTTGCTAGTGAAGATTACCCTGGCGTCAACTACATGGTTCCAGATATTAAATATCTCGAAGACAATATGGATAAGGTGAAGGCGATCCTCTTTACTCATGCCCACCTTGACCACATCGGTGCCTGCCGTCATCTACTTCCAAAATTCAATCCACTCACCCCGATCTACGCCACTGATTTTACTATTGGCATGATCAAGAAACAGATGAGTGAGCTTGAAGATGTTCCAGAGATGAACTACCAGGTTGTTGATCCATTCAAGCACGAAAAACTCCAGGTTTCTGAACACCTAAGCGTTGAGTTTATTCACACTCTCCACTCCATTCCAGGTAACTGTGCCATCATCATTCGCACCCCAAATGGCGTCATCTACTTCTCAGGTGACTGGCGCGCCGAAGCTAACCCAATCGAAAAACAGACTGACTTTGAGCGCATTGATGAAATCGTCAAAAACGAGGGAATCACCTTGATGCTCAACGAGTCTACTAATATCGACTCACCAGGCCATCATCCTCACTCTGAATATGACGTTGGTGACAATATCGGTAAGGTAATGGATCATTACGCTAATGGCCGTGTGATCATCTCCTGCTTCTCCTCACAGATTAACCGTATTGGCATGATTCTCGAGCAGGCCTACCAGCGTGGACGCAAAGTTGCCTTTGCTGGCTTCTCAATGATTAATAATATCGAGGTCGCCCTCCGCGCTAAATGTATCAAGGTGCCAAAAGATACTGTGATGAAGATGGAAGATATTATCAAACTTCCTGACGATAAAATCACTATCGTCTGTACTGGTTCCCAGGGCGAGCTCAATGCCGTGCTTAATCGCATGGTCAGTGGTGCACATAAGTACATCAAGATTAAGGCCTCCGACACTATCGTCTTCAGTTCAAACCCAATCCCGGGTAACGAGCCACACGTCGTTAATACTGTTGACGGGCTTTTGCGTGAGGGTGCTCAGGTTATTCAAAACGGCAAAACCCACCTCACTAATATCGGTCCACTCCACCTTTCAGGTCACGCATATTACGAAGATCACGTCGATTTTGTCACTCGCCTGCAGCCAAAGAACTATATGCCATACCACGGTGAGTTCTTCATGATGGAGCATAATGCCGAGATGGCTGAGAACGTGGTTGGTATTCCACACGAGAATATCCTCATTGCCGACGATGGTGACGTTGTTGAGCTAATGCCAGATCACACCATCCGCAAAAATGGTCGCATTCATGTTGGTAATAAACTTTACGATGATGCCGATAAGCCGGTTCATGAAGCTGTCGTAAAAGACCGTATTCATATCTCTCGCGAAGGTATCTTTATGATCGTCCTAACTCTCAGTAAGAAAACTGGTCGCCTCATTAAGACCCCAGATATCGTTTCCCGTGCCTTCATTTATCTTGATAATTCTGAAGAATTAATTGGTAAAATCCGCCACTATCTCCGCGTCAAAACTGAGAAGTCCATCTCTTCCGACCCAGAGCTAAAGGTCTTAAAAGATGAAATCAAAGAAGATATCACCCGTATTCTCTTTGACGCTACTGGCCATACTCCAATCGTTATCCCGGTCATCAATAAGGTTTAGTATTCTTAGTAATGTCCAGGCCTTCAATAAGGTTTAGAGTTTTTACTAACAATATCCAGGCCTTCAATAAAGGTTCAGTATCTTTAGCAATATCCAGGCTACCAATAAGCTCCGCTAGGAGCTTATTGTTTTTTGTCTGTACTCGAAGCACAGGTATGTACTCGAAGCACAGTTTAGAGTATAATAAGCCTAATGTTTTTTAAATCCTTAGGCATCGTCGCCGAACGTTCACTCCCCGAACTCCTTGCCTATCTTTTTCTCCTCTTCATTCTATATTCCTTTGGCGGCTGGATTGTTGAATGCATCTGGACTTTAATCACGAAGCGCCGACTAGAGAACCGCGGCTTCCTTTTTGGGCCAATCTGTCCAATCTATGGTGTCGGTTCATTACTTTGTGTTCTTTTTCTCGCACCACTCAATTTGTCCTGGCCAGCTACATTTTTCACGATGGTCATCCTCTGTGATGTTATAGAATATATCACCTCGGTTGTGCTTGAGAAAATCTACCACGTTCGCTGGTGGGATTATACTACCGGTTCACTACTACATCTTAACGGTCGTATTTCACTTGAGACCTCCATCGGGTTTGGGGTTGGTGGCATTGCTATTCTTCATCTTGTTCAGCCAATTTTTACTAATTTCCTCGCATATTTTTCTCCTCTAACACTTCTCATTGTCGCCATCATCCTAGCTATTATCTTCGTTGCGGATATCGTCTTCTCCACCATTGCCATCGCCAATGTTACCGATCGCATGACCGGTGGCACAATTGACTTAACAGCAGAAATCAAGAAATTCAGCATTAATTATTACAAGAAAGCTTCACGTCTCAGCCGCAAGATTGCGCGTTCCGCACTTTCTCAGGTCGAGAAAGCCCAAAAAGAAGCTACGCGTCGCGTAAAAAACACCTTTGGCTCCAAAGACTCTAGTGGTAAATGATTTACTCATTCCCTCATTCATTAATCCAAATAATAGGTCTTTAAGTCACTATTCTCACGTAGCTCTAAGATAAAAGGGGATTCCTTATCCTTCACTGTGAGAAATAGGACTTTTCTTCGCGCACGTGTCATTGCTACATAAAATAACCTCCTTTCTTCCGCAAATACAAAATCTGAGTCGTTAATCTTTTTCCTCCATAAGAAATCACTGAGAAATTGGAACCTCCCCCCAGTGCCTTTATTGCTTGAAAGTTTAAGTATGGCTAGCTCCCGTACAAATCCTGCTAATCCATCTTCTTCCACTTGACTCGGAAAACCTAATATTGTATCGCGACAATTTATAATAAAAACATAATCCGCCTGTAGACCCTTTGATTTGTGCGCGCTTAAGAATCTAATCTCAAGGTCAGGACGCTCGCGCATAATAATCTGTAGTTTGTCCTCATGTTTCGTGAAGGTCAGATATTCGCAATGTGATATTTTACGGATATCAAAATTGTACCTACCAATCAAGAAGATTTTCGCATGCACTGGCAGCTTTAAGAGAAAGTAATATAGCGCGTCGAGATCAGTTCTTTCGGATGGCCCGTTAATTTCGACAATCTGATCGTCTTCATCTAATCTCTTTCCGCGAATTTGCTTCATCAGTTGCGCGCTGTTTTGCATGATAAAGCTCCCTGATAATTCCGCCAGTTTTTCGGGGAAACGATAGGTTCTTTCAATTTTGAAAACCTTAGTCTCTCCCCAACATTTTTCAAAATTCAAAATCAGACTAATCTCACTCCCCGCAAACTGGTAAATTGTTTGCCAGTCATCCCCCACACAAAACAACTTGAAACAGTGAATCTCACGTAATTTCTTTATTAATAAATATTCGAGTGGTGATATATCTTGATATTCATCTATAATTACGTAATCGTAGGCATATATGGGATCAGTGTAATTTATGGCTTCTTCCAGGAGTCCAGCAAAATCAATACTGTGATTTTTCTTCAGATACCCTTCATATTGACTAACAAGATTCTCTAATTCCTCTAATTGGGCAAGATTTTGTTTCAAATCCTCCTTTTGCCAAAAATGACGAAACCTCTTTCGTAGACTCTCGCTAATTTCTGCAAAATTGACCCGATAGTTACGCATTAATGAGTATAGATGATCTATATTATCAATTTTTTCTTCCGGCAAGTTAGAGTACGATAATTTTAAAAACGATTCAAGGCCAGACTCTTCAAGTCTAGAGTCGTGTTTTGTCGTTTTTACTATTTTGAGAGCTAAACTATGAAAAGTCTCCACCCTAAGAAAATCCTTCGGGTGATATATTTTAAATATTGAATCATCGCATAGAATTTCAGCTAAGATACGTTCTTCCAGTTCATTGCGGGAGGCATGGGTAAATGACACTACTAAAATTTGAGGCAGTGGTTTACTAATATTTTTCAGCTTTCCATTTTGCTAAAATCCACTTTATTTTTCCAATAATTGTAGTAGTTTTACCGGTTCCCGCTCCTGCTATCACAAGAGTATTCATCGAATTATTTTCGATGCAAGAGATTTGTTGTGTATCTAAAATATATCCTTCCACATTCTTATAATCTAATTTATTTCTCATCATACTTTTGCAAATTTTCTTATTCATCAATTTACCTCCATTATTAACAAAAAAATAAACACAGATTGCATTCTATTAGTTCTGTGTTCTTCTATAATATCTTGTAGCACGACTTCGCGGTGTCGTTGGAATCTATTTTAGCACAGTTTTTTGGCTAAATCTTCTAGTAGCTCAAAAATCCAGTTTCCATATCAGATTGGCATAATTGATAAGCCGGCGCTGGACGAATGCGATACTTTATATCAGAGAGTGGTACAATATTAATCAATGTCTGTTATCGTAAAAGAATATTCCTCAAAACTTATCGAGCGTTTTGCACAAGAGAAATGTCGCTTGTCTAAACTTTTGCCTATTGATATAAAAATTGAACACGTCGGTAGTAGTGCCGTTTTTATTGGTGGCAAAAATATAATCGATATTCTTATCGGAGTTCCAAAACGCAAAGATATGATTTCTGTAAAAAATATTTTAACAAAAAATGGATATTTCGAGGGATCCGATAATCATGAGGATCGAATTTTCTTAGCAAGCACTAAAGAAGAAACGGGTGATGGTGATTTTCATATTCATATTTGTCCGATTAAAGAAGAATCTTATGAGAATTTTATTATTTTACGTAATTTTCTTAGAAATAACCCAGAAAAAGCACAAGAATATTTAAAGAAAAAATACGAATTTGCACAAGAAGCTAATTTTGATCGCAAAAAATATAAAGCCCTGAAGTCTGCCTACGTGTCGAAATTATTAGTTGAAGCAAAAAAATAGGCCTCAACTGAGCCCTATTGGCATAGTTTTTGTTGAAGTATTTGGATTTCTCGTTGCAACATGCCATATCTTTGTAAAAAACTATATGCAATCTTCTCCAAGTTTGTTTTTTCAAGATTATCGATCTTTCAAACGCTAATTCAAAAATCCGTGTTTTGGTGCCCGAGACAGGACTTGA
>JABCPR020000050.1 GCA_013332965.2 Candidatus Saccharimonadota bacterium
AATAAACAAAAAAGAGTCAAATCTTGACTCTAGATCTTGAATTGGTGATTCCGGCGGGAGTCGAACCCGCGATTTTCTGGATGAGAACCAGACGTCCTAGACCACTAGACGACGGAACCAATATGTAATAAAATTAACATTTTTCTAAAGAAAAAGCAAGAGAATTGACTAGTCACAATCAAAAGTGTGGTCATTGTAGTATGAGTCATCAAGTTCTTCAAGCTGGCGTTTGCTGCCACCCATACCTAAATCAAGGCCGTCATTTTTGGCGCGGAACTCTTCATCGGACATATCGCCGAGATTATCCTCGTCACCTTCGTCAGTTAAATTATTGTCATCATTAGGATCATTGATCTCATAGGCTGTATGATCAAAGCTGTCTGGCTGATTGGCGCCAGAGTCCCAGGAGTCGGCATCGGTGTCAATTTTCTTTTCGACAACTTCTGACATTTTGCTATTTGGTTCACCAGCGTTGACATAGAACTCTGCACTCATATAAAACTCCTGTTAATTAATTTTTATGTTGATTATAGCAGGAATTTAAGATTTTCGTATGAAAGATAACTGAAGGTATGACTAGGTGGTATTTTATGTTAGCTTTGAGGAAGTAGCTCGGTTTATTTACTGTTATTCATAAGAAAGTTTGCCATAGCTATCTGGGATGGCAGAAATCCAGGTGCGGCCAGGTTTAAGTTTAATTTCCTCACCTGTGGTTGTTTTAAAACTAATTTGAGATTCGCGATTTGCTTTATGCCAAGTGCCTTCGAAGACGGTGCCGTTTTGGAAGATATGGACCTTTCCAGAGCCAGTCGTGGTGATATCCTCGTGATAACCATCGAGCGGACTAGTGCGTTCTTTGACTCGCATGACAATAACGACGTCTGGATTGATTTGATAAGGCTGATTACAGTCGCGTTTTGGTGATGGCTTAGCTGGAACGTTCTCACAAGTATATGAAAGATGTGTTTCGCCATTAGCATAGCTTCTAAAATAAGTGTTTGTGTTTTTACTATAGGCATAATTTACATTAAAGCCTTGTTGACGATTGAAATGGATGTGAATATTGGAAACGAGTTTTTTGGGATTCTCTTTTTTGGTGTCTTGAGACTTATCTTGAACTTCATTTTGAGTATTCGTTTGATCTTCATCTTTTTTGACTTGACTCCCCTCAATCTCTTTTTTCTGTGCATCGGATTCGTCTTTTGTTAGACGGGCGAAGGATTTTGGTTTGGAGAAGGAACCACGGGCTGTATTCTCAAGAAAAGTAGCGAGGAGTGGGCCAGAAGTAAAGAGATTGTTTGGTGCAGTATAGCCAAGATAGGCGCCGCCAGACCATTGTCCGTAATTTCTCCACATATAGTTGACGGATTCGGAGATGTGTCGATAATTGCGGACCGCCGTCAGTGCGTCATCGGCTCCTCCTGCATGAACAATAGTGCAATCAAACGGGGTATCCCATTCAAGATGATAGAGTCTAAGCGAACGGATGGGGCCGATGGCCTGAGCGCCAACCGGGTTTTTAAAGATTGCAGCAAAACGGGTGATGCCAACCTCTGCGATTGCTTCAAAAACAATGCTAGCGCGATGCAAGCCGACTTGGGGACGTGCGCCATCTAGGCCGTTAGGAATTTGAATACAATAGATGGGCTGCTCATTGGCATTTTTGGCCATTTGTTCGGCTTCTTTGACTGAGAGTTTTCTAGTGCTGCCATCAGCTTCAATAATTTTTTCACCGCGCTCATTATATTGAATGCCAGAATGCGAAATTACGTTGCCGGTGAGGTTGTCATAGAAATAGAATGGAGTACTCTCGACCTCGGTTAGTTGATGTTCTGTTTCATCTTTGGCCTCAGGTTTTTTGGAAAAAATCAGCAAAAAAGTGCCAGTAATAATACAGAGAAACAAGGCAATTGTAATAAGACTAAAGATAAGGCGCTTACTTGGTTTTTTAGGATCCGTGCTAGGTTTGTCAGATTTTTCAGGACCGTGATCTTTAGTATTTTTTTCGAGATTATCCTCTGAGATGGTCTCGATAAGCGTTGCCTGGTTGTGTTTATTTTTTGGCACTTTTACTCCTTTTGGCGAGAGAGCCTTAGTTATTTGCGAGTGCGGTTCGGACCTTGTTTAATCTGGCTAGGGTACGATTTTTGCCGAGTACTCTCAAGGTGAGATGGAGAGCTGGGCTAAATGGCGCAAAGCTAACCGCAATACGGATGAGACTGAAGAATTCAGCTGGCTTCTTCTCAGTTTTTGCGAGAAGGTCGTTTAAGATATTCTGTAGATTATCGTCGGTCCAGTCTTCGTCTTTAACATCATTTAAGGCTTCGATAGTTTCGGTAAGGAGTCCAACAAGTTCGGTTTCGGAATATTTCTTGAGGAATTTGCTACTAGTTATCATTGAAAGATCAACAACTGGATCTTCGAAGAAGTAAGTTGTCATAGTGCGAAGGTCTGAAAGAGTTTTTAGACGATCGTAGATAATACTGAGAACTGCTTTTTTGTATTCGTCAGTTTCAGTTTTTGCAGATTCTGGCCAGAAGTCGATTGGTTTAAAGATGTCGTAGCGTGAGAAATCTTCCGAGCCAGAGGTTTCACAGGTACGGGCGTAAAGTTCGTCAATTCCCTGTTCGGTGGCGATTTTACGGATCCATTGACCATTCATCCAGAGGATTTTAACTTCATCAAAGCGAGCGCCAGAATTCTGAATACGGTGAACAGAAAACTTTTCGATAAGCTCTTCGAGTGAATAAATTTCTTGTTCAGTACCATCATTCCACCCGAGACAGGCAAGATAGTTAGTCATGGCTTCTGGTAAAATACCGTCATCACGATATTCGGTGACGGATTTTGCGCCATCGCGTTTACCAAGTTTTTTATGGCCGTTTGGTGCCAAAATATGTGGCAGGGAGACAAAAATGTGGCGTGGAACTTCGAGTGCATCGTAAAGCGCAAGATAATTTGGGGTACTTGAAAGATATTCAACACCGCGGGTGATGTGACTACACTCCATTAAGGTATCATCAACGATGTGAGCAAAGTTGTAAGTTGGAAGACCATCACCTTTAATAAGGATAATGTCGTCGCAAACTTCAGGGCCAGTATGAAGGTCACCCATTACTTCGTCATGCCATGAATATTCTTTTGGAATAGTCTTAAAACGGATTGGCAAGCCTTCGTGCCAGGTTGGGGGATTTTCTGGACGGTGGTTACGATAGAGGTAAGGAACTTTTTTAGCCTCATCTTCTTTACGATACTCGTCGATTTGTTCACTCGAGGTATTGTCGGCATAGGCACGACCTTTTTCGATTAATTTTTTTGCCCATTCGATATAGATGGCTTTACGTTCGGTTTGAACGTAAGGTACGTGTGGGCCACCGACGATTGGACCTTCGTCCCATTCGAGGCCGAGCCAGCGGAGAGTATCGAAGATCAATTCGGTAGCACCCTCAACAAAACGAGCCTGGTCAGTATCTTCAATGCGAAGGATAAACTGTCCGCCTGCTTGCTTTGCAATTAAATATGGATAAATGGCACTTCTAATATTGCCAATGTGGATATAGCCGGTTGGGCTAGGTGCGAATCGGGTGCGAATTTTCTTCATAATAAGATAAGTATAGCACCTTTTTTATTCTATAGAGAGGTTACGATATTCTTGATTTGTTTTTTGGTGAGTTCACCTTGGAAATTATTGATTTTATAGACAATACCAGCGTTAACCCAGGCGGCGTTGGATCCGCTAATATATATTGTGATTCCCTGCTCGCGGACAGAGTCATAATTCTCACCCCACTTAGTTTTTACGTAACGGTTCAAAAGGGCGTTGCTATCCCAAGGGAGTTTTTCTTCAGTGAGGGTGAACTTTGCTTGATTTGGGCCAGTGAAGTCCATGGCAACACTATTATCTTGTGTGGTGTAGACACCAGAAAGTCGATATTCGCGAGGGATATAACTTGGATAAGTAGCCTGGATACCAGTTTGCATGGCAGCGACACGTACGGAAATGTCTGGCATATTGGTTTGTGCAATAAAGAAGAGGCTGGCAACTACTGCAGTGGAGCAGAAAAGAGCAAAGGCAAGTCTGGTGCTTTTTTTATGGATCGATTTTTTCACCGGTTTTACATTTTTTGGCTGAGTAGCAGCAACGACTTGTTTGGCTTTTGGATCTTCGCTCATTCTGCTAAAGGCTGACTCAACTGAGCTAGTGGTCATGTTGGCGGCTGGGATGGCAGCCCTTGTTAGTTTCTTCGCTGAACTTTTAATGGAGGCTTTTGGCTTTAGGCTTGATTTGACTAAAGGCTTTACAAAAGACTTCTTACTTTTAGTAAAGATAGCGGTTGGTTTTTCAATGTTCTCGAGAATTTGTTTTTCTTGTTCAGAGACTGCAGAAAATGCACGTTCCATTTTTGATTGTTGATCAAAAATGGGAGAGAAGCCACTAGGATTTTGTTGAATTTTTTCAGCTGCTTTGCGAATAATAGCAGAGGTGGTATAAGGATTTTTGACACTGCGAGGGACAACAGGCTGGACTGATTGGGTTAGGTGAGCTGGTTGGGTTAACTGAACTGGTTGAGTTAGGTTGGCTGGTTGGACTGGTTGGGTTAGGTGAGTTGGTTGGGCTAACTGAACTGGTTGAGTTGGTTGAGCTGGATGGATTGATTGAACTGACTGGATTGTTTGGGCTGGCTGAGACTCGCGCATTTTTGGTTCGTACTTTGGGAAATGTGAAATTGCGGTCGGGTAAGTTTGGCGTGGTTTTATTTCGGTACCATCAGAAATACTGACGTGAAAGGAGGATTTTTTTGGTGCAGCTTGAGCTTGTTTATTCTTGAATGTAATGCTGACGGAGTTTTGATTTTGAGTCGAAGGAGTAGTTTGAGCGACTGGTCGACGAACATAACGACGATTTAATGTGGCAGATGCCTGTAGGATATGGTGGGTACGGCTACTTGTTATATCCTGACCAATAATCTGTCGTTCCATTGTTTATCTTCCTCACTCTTTATTACGCTTGTCGTTATTATAAACTATATCGGTTTGGAAAAGCAATACCATTTAAGAAAAAAGAACATGTTATAATATATGAAGTATGGACATTGATAAACGTAAACGTAATAAGATGATTCGCGTAATTTTCGTGGACATTATTATGTCTCTTGCTGTAGTGGCGTTAGTCTTTGTATTAGTCGCAATTGTAGAGGGGTGGCGCCTCAGTTCTAATTTGAAATTGGAACAGAACGGAATGGCGCAGATTGAATCGTTGCCAACTGGTGCCAAGGTGATCATTGATGGTCGACAGGATTTTAACGAAACAAATATTTCAAAATTACTATCGGCTGGTGAGCATGAAATTGTATTGAAAAAAGAGGGGTATGATTCTTGGTCGAAGAAAATTCGGATTGCGTCAGGGCTTTTGACGAGGCTAAGAAATCCACGCCTATTTAAACAAAATCGTACCACGGAAAACGTAGCGGATTTTGAGACTTTGCGCTTTTTATATGCTTCTCCTGACCATCGAAGTTTATTGATTGCTTCAAATCAGACAACGAAATGGCAATATATAACTTCACTGGGTGCTGATAAGGTGGTGACTGAAACTATTGACGTGAAGGGGATTTTTTCAAACACTAGTGATGGGAATTTTTCTGGTGAAATTCTTGAAGTAAACTGGAATGAGACTGGCGAAAAGGTATTATTAAAGGTGAAACGTGGCGAACAGGTCGAGTGGGGGGTAATTAATCTGAAGAAGGTAAATGAAAGTGTGAATTTGTCACAGGCGATCTTGAAATATACTGATAAAAGCCTTAAGAAGATTGATGTTGATAAAAAAAATGAAGTTGAGAAGAAGGATACAGCCGAGCAAATAGAGACAAAACATGTACTTTCTAATGTGATAATTGAAGACGCTTCGGCGAATAAGTTTTTAGCAGTAGTGGATGGGAATTTGCAAGAAATCGATATTACGGGGAGAAGTTTATCGGAAGCTTATTTAAAAAATATTGCGCAGTTTAAATTATCTGGTTCAGAAGTAATTTATTTAACTAATGTTGAAAAAGATAAAAGACAAATTGGTATCTATAAATTGGGCGACAAGGGTGGGATTGAGCTTGAAACGGTTGTGCGTTCAAAACGTGATGCAACGATTTATCTTGGTATTTCAGATTTTGATAATAAGAAATATCTAAGTGTAGTGGTTGATGATTTGTTTACTATTTATCGTGCGGATGAGTATCCAACTTATGGTAATAATGATAATTTGCCAGAGAAAATCAATGAGGAGAAGCTTGGATTTACGCCAAAAAGATTTATAAAATCGTCAAATGGTGAATTTTTCATTGCGGAAACTGATAATAAATTTACTTTATATAATCTTGATCTTGAAGAAGTGAATGTGGTTGAGCATGCAAACATGAATATTTCTTGGCTGGATAACTATATGATGTTTGATGTGGTTGATGGCAAGATGGAAGTTTTTGATTTTGATGGAACTAATCGCAGGACGATTTTAAATAACAATATTGCGTCAGGATTTGACGCCGTAATTAACTCGAATGATAGATATTTATATTATGTCGTAAAGACAGATAATGGATATAGTTTGAAGCGAGATAAGCTATTCTAAAATAATCATTGTTTAATCAATAATTAATAATAGGAAATAGATAATAGAAGAATAAAAGATAGGAATTTTTTAATATATAATATCCTGATTTTTCAGGATATTAGTCTTTAATCTTTTTGATTGGTAAGCCAGCGCCAAACTCGATCAAAGAATGAACGTTCGTTGGCTGGCATAATGGAAGAACTTTGGGTTTTACCTTCAGCGTTATTGCCATTTTCTGCACTATTTTCCTGATTGGCAATTTCTGTAGTTTCCTTTTGTTCATAGGAAGGATTGATTTGTTCAGCCATTACGAGAAGACGATAGCGATCAGAACCGAGTGGTGTGCAGGTGATAAGGGTGAGGATTGGCTTGTCAATTTTGTAAACTAGGGCCGCCACATTGGTTGGCTCTACGGTTTCACGTTTATAAACTTTATATGTGTAGCGTACGGAATTGTAGTTGACATAAATGAGGTCACCATCAACTAGGCGTTCGAGGCCGGAGAAAATAAACTTATATTGATTGTTGCTATAGATATCGCCAGCAGAGTGCCCGGAAATGACAAGATTACCAATTTGGCCTGGCATAGCGTCAGCGCCAGGAATCTTGAACTGTGCTACACCGTGGTTCATGGCATTATTGATGGTTGCCGTGTCGTTTGAAATGTTGAAGAAAACTGGGACGTCGACGTTGAGTTTTGGGATTAAAAGACGAGGGTCGGCGGTTGGGGCTTCAGAAACGGTTGGATCGATGGCGGTAATGCCAGTATCCTTGGTGTTCCCTGGTGCGATATAGGCCATGATTGGAGCAAAAATTAAACGGTTATATTGCAAGAAAAGAACGAAGAGGACGGAAAAAACGCCGGCAAAAATTGGAACGAATTGTTTATGACGTTTGGAAAGTTTGAAACTGGAATTAGCCTTTTCGCGAATACGTTCACGAAGGCTAACTTCAACTTGTTTAGCGCTAGCTTCGGTCCTGGCTATGGAATCTTGTGAGAGATAGGCGTTGGTCGAGGCAGTTTGGGCGCTGAGTTTAGATTTTTCGGTTTCAAGATATTTTTGAGCAGCTTTAGCATAATATTCGCTGTAATATTTTTGATAATAATTTTGCCAATCGGAGTGATATTTTTGCCAATCTGGTGCTTGTTTTGTGAGATTGATCGGAGCCTGTTTAAGGGAGCTACGATTTTCTGAATTATATTTTTGAATTAGTTCGCTGCGCAAAGTTTGCTCGCCGAGCATGCGGTGTTCAATGCGATGCTGATTGCTATGTAAAAAAGAGAGGGCGGCAAAAGAACGATTCTGTTTGAGGCGATTGAGGGATGAATTTTGCGGTTGTTGGGTTTCGGAAAGATATTGGCGGCCGGAGGGCTGAATAGTAGCGTTATTCTGAGTGGTGGTATTCTGATTGATGGTGGTATTATTCTGATTTCGTGCGGCAGAAAGCGAGCCGCTATTTGAATAAGCAGCCAGAACTTTATTGCGAGCGAGTTCAGTAACAGTTTGTCTCTGTCGATCGCTAGAAGATAGCCCACCATCTTTTGGATTCATGAGTCAATTATATCATTTTTTAGGTTATGTTTGATAAGTTCTGCATGAAAATCAGGATTTTATGGTAAAATAGGACTGTTATGGGCGAATGGCGGAATTGGTAGACGCGCCAGACTCAAAATCTAGTTCCAGCAATGGAGTGTGGGTTCGATTCCCACTTCGCCCACCAGATGTTACTTTGCAATAATTATGGTCCGAGAGGATCTTTTTTTGATTTATATTTTTATAATATATGGATGTGATATGAGCCTTTATTTTCTGGTATAATTAATCTATCTTGGAGGTGGTATGAAAAATAATGAAAATAAAGGTAGGGTAAATCGGACAATTGTTG
>JABCPR020000051.1 GCA_013332965.2 Candidatus Saccharimonadota bacterium
AATCATCTCAAGTAGCAGTCGATATCGTCGATCCAGGTTGTGTCGTCTGTATGCAATCCTATCGTAATCAAAAACAATCAGGTTTCTTTGACCGATATTTTACCGTCGCCAATCTCTATGCTATCCCTACTCCAGAAGGTGGTTATAAATTCGCTAATTCCAAGCTAATATCTGACTATATAGACTCTCTTGTCCAAGTTATTAAAAAGCAACTCCAGGAGAACCGCCAGGGAAACAATTTAGATGAGCTTTTACGTGTGCCGTCAAAAATTCTTGACCGCCTCTATTCCGGATCAAAGGATAATCGCAATTACATTGATTTCTTTAACTATTCATATGACCCGGAAGCTGCACTCTCTGAGCTAGATTCTTGGTCTAAGGAATTCGGTCTCTCCAAAACTCAACGCAAAAAAATATCAGAACAAGTAAAGCAGCAATTATCAAAACACGAAGAGAAAACTGCCTATGACCAGGAAATCAAAATCCTAGTTGAGGAAAAAATCAAGGCCAAAGGTATTCCAGTCGAAATCTACGACCAGAAAAAGCATAATGGTCTCTTTAAGATCTAACTTCTAGAAAAATCCCCCCTAAAAACAGACTATTAGATATAATAGGGTTATTATGGAGGTAAATAAGATAGAAAAGCAGAGAAATTATTCTCTCGATCTTTTGCGAATTGTAGCAATTATCATGATCATTATTTTTCATGTTTGTTATAAAGGTCTTATTTTTGAAAATTTAAGTGGTTTTAATAAAATTATCGTGGCTTTTCTCCTACACTTTGGTGAAATTGGTGTTAATCTATTTATGTTAATTACTGGCTTCTTCCTCTATAAAAGTCACAGCTCGAAGAAAACGAAAATTATTCATCTAATCTATGATATTTGGTTTTATTTCATCTTAAATATCTTCCTCTGCATTATTATAAAAGGTGGATATATTCCAACTCTCAGTACCTTCTTTCCAGTCAGTCTGGGCTATTATTGGTATATTACTTCATATATTGCCATCCTATTGCTTTCACCATACTTGAATCTTTTTATTAGTAGTCTCAATCAAAAATACCATCGAAAACTTCTCGTCGTTTCTTTCTTTCTGCTTTCTGTAATTCCTACTATCTCTGGTCTCGCCGTTAATAGTACTGAAAATGGGGTTATATACAGTCGCTTTATTTGGCTAATTTTTCTCTATTTTCTCGGTTCGTATATCTCCAAATACCAAGAACTCGATTGCATTTTTAAAAAGGATCGTGAATCATTCGTTAAGCTTCATTTTTTCTCACTCATTCTTGCAGTGGTCTTTATCTTCATCTTCAAATATCTCTCCTCTCCATTTATGCCAAAAATCTCCATGTATTATATGTGGCCTCCAAACTCTATTGTTACGCTTTTGATGAGCGTTAGTCTTTTCATGGTCTTTGTCAAAACAAATGTGGCTAAGAAAAATCCTCTTATCAATATATTAACAAAGGCCTCAGAGCATACCTTGGGTATATATCTAATTCACGATGCACCATATAATTACTTACTCTTAACTAGTTTCTTTGCCTGGCTGCAAACATATAGCACTTCTAAAAGCCTTATCATTTTTATCGTCTTAACTACCATCCTTGTTTTCTTTGGAGGCTTAATTATCTCAATTATAAAAAAACACACTGCTGATAAGATATTTCAAAAATTTCTTAATTATATAAGTCAAAAATTCAAATTAGATCTAAAATAAACTCCTATACTATACTATTCATATTAAAAAATCCATTCTTTTTGTGCTATTATATAAACATAAAAGGGATCATCTAAATGGCAAAACAAACCACAAAAAGGCATCAGAAAAGCAAAACCCCAATTTTTGTTATCTCAGCGTTTATCCTTGCGGTTATTGCCACTATTATTGTTCTTAAGATTTTTAAGATAGTTGATTTTGGTAGAAACACTAATCATTCTCCAGAAACAACAGAAAAAATACATCAAAAAACTGACCAAGCCTCAGATGAAACCTCAAATCAGCCAATTCATACAGAAGATGGTACAAAGGAAGATGCTGAAGCTGGTCGTACTCCCAAAACCCCCGAACAATACGAAGGTCAGGACGTTAATCAACTAGATAAATTAACTGGCACAGTGACGTATTCCGAAAAAGCTGGTAATAAATATCGTATTCGTGTCAATATTAACCAATTTTTAAAGCTTCCCGGTACTTGCAAGCTTACGGTATTTTCGTCAGGAAATTCAGTCTATTCCGAAACTGTTAATGTGGTATCTAATCCGTCTTCTGGTAGTTGTGAAGGTTTTGATATTCCACTCGCAAACCTCCCCTCTGGTAACCTAAACTTTAAAATCGAAGTCAATGCAAATCAAAAAACTGGCTTAATAGAAGGACTAATTATAAATTAATGAAAAAAGATCTCGTACGCATTATTCCGCAAGATACTCTAAAAAGAAGAAAGAGAATTAATCTAGCTTCTTATTCTACTTTTTATAGAACTTCAAGAAATATTTTAGCGTTAGTTTTTATCTTTTTTATGATCTCGACTCTTAGCTTTCTTTTAACCAAAAATTTAAAAGAATCTAAGGCATATGATATCTCAAAATTTAATGCCGGCAATATTATTTCTGACTATACAATGTCAAATGTCGGCACTATGACTGAGGCTCAGATTCAGGAATTTCTCACTTCTAAAAACCCATGCAATGATCGTAATATTCAGAGGGCCGCAAATTTTCCGGGCTACAAATATCATATTGAAAATGGTAAATTTGTCTGTCTTTCTGAAGAGACCTTTGAATACAATGGTGAAAAACAAACTGCCGCTCGGATTATTTTTGAGGCAAGTCGAGATTTTCAAATTAACCCACAAGTTTTAATTACTCTCATCGAAAAAGAGCAAAGTCTCGTCACCGATACCTGGCCAAATCATATTCAGTACCGTAGTGCCACTGGTTTTGGTTGCCCAGATACAGCTGCCTGTGATTCAAAATATTATGGTTTTCGAAATCAAGTTCGCAATGCCGCCAGACTCTTTCGTGACGTCCTAGATGGTGGTTATACTAACTATCCTGTCGGTGAAAACTTTATCTACTACAATCCAAACTTTGCCTGTGGTGGTTCAAAGGTTAATATTGAAAACCTAGCTACCTCGGCCCTCTATCGTTATACTCCATACCAACCTAATGCTGATGCTCTTAAAAATTATCCAGGTACCTCCTACTGTGGCGCCTATGGTAATCGTAATTTTTATATGCTTTTTGGACGTTGGTTTGGTGATCCTACTATTTCCAAACAAGTCGTTAAATTTAAACCAATTGCAAAGCCTGACGCTTCTTCAAATAAACAGGGAATTATTCAGGATGGCAAATACTATATTTCCACCAATCTTAATCAAAAATTCTACATTGATGTCCAATATGCTAGCAAGAACGAAAACGCCTTAGCTCAAATGTATTCCCAATGGTCTAAAGAGAATCTTGCACAGCAGTGGCAATTTACTCATCTTGGCAACAATATTTATACTATTAAGAGTGTGTTATCTAACAAAAATCTTTCTTATAATTTTGATGATGTCTTAAATCAGCCACAAATCAAACTAACCACAGAAAACCTTGACGATTGTTCGAGCCGTTGGAAGATTACTAAAGATCAAAATCAGTATGTCTTCTATTCATCGTGTGACGAAAATCGAACTCTTCGCGTCCGAGGTGATTCTGTTACTTATGCTACTCCAGTAGAAATTAATCTATCAAGCAGTCCGATTAAGCAGTCTGAAAAATGGCAGCTTGAACAAGTTGTTGATACTTCCACTCCTTTCAAGCCCCTCATCGAAGACGGCAACTACTATATCAAGACTACCCTCAATCCAAACTTCTACCTTGATGTCGCTTTCTCTAGTCCAGC
>JABCPR020000052.1 GCA_013332965.2 Candidatus Saccharimonadota bacterium
GAAAAGGCTCCTCAGCAGCTAGTGCGAGAGACGCGAAACAGTATTGCGGAAAAAGAAGAACAGATTCAACATCTAAAATCGCAGCTTGAATTGATTTAATTACCTGTTTTAGATTGGGTTGAGTCGTATCTAGACTAAATGTTGCAACAATAATGAGTCTTTTGGTCCAAAATATGACTGAGTCCGTGAAAAATAGATCCGAGAGGATCTATTTTTTTTGCTGCTTAATAAACTGTTAGTTCCCTGTTTTCCTACTTGAGTTGGAGAGAAATATATTTTATTTCCCCGTTTTCTCTTATAAACTTGTCAGATGACTCACTTATTCTTTCCTATTGCTGTTTAGAACTTAGACAAATTTTAAGTGTTTTTTGATCCTTTTGTCGGATGCTTTTTGATTTTTCTTGTTGGTCATGTGAAAAATACGTGAAAATTAAACACAAAAATAGCGCGCTTCCCTGTTAAGCACGTGAAATTACTTGTGTTTATTAAAATACAAATAAAGTTATGCTTGACAAAAGCATAAAATTATTTCATAAAAGTACGATACTAGATATGACCAACTACTGAGTGCGACTTATTATTTAGAATCTTAATTTAAAGCTGCAGTAATTGTTATGTTTATAATACAGGAGGTCGGTTGCTAAGTCAATAGGTGGTTAAGCATAAGATGTATGGTGATATGTGGATTTGTGTAGGGAATTATTATGTGGAAAAATGTTGGGCCTTCTAGTTTAGATTTTTGATTGGTGGATCGTTTTTTTATCTCGGTTTAGGTGATGGATTTGGCTTGGGGTTGCTTGATTGAATGATTTTGATACAGATTCTGCTTTAAAATAATATAAGCAGGGAATTAAGGTAGCTTTTATGCTAAAATTTAGGTGTGGCTTATATTAGAAAATTTAAGACAGCATCCGGGGCGACGGGGGTACAGGTTTGCTATAAAGAACACAGTAAGGTTGTGAAGACCGTGCATGTTGGTTCGGCAAATTCTCCGGAGGGCTTGGAAAAATTACTAGTAAAAGCCCAAAAAATTATAGATGAAGGGAAGAGATCGCTATTTAATTTGAGCGATTTTTAAACTTTATTTTTTTGTGGTTGGAGCATATTACCTTTATTTTTGATTTTCTTTTTTCTTTTTAATTTTGTTTATTAATTAATTTATCTAACTATTTATCTATATTTATTTATGTATTTATCTTTTATTTCTCTATTTTTTGTCTATACACAATTTATGTCTATGCATCTACCGTTTTAATTTTTGATTTATTTGAGATTTTCCAGAAAAAAAGACGCTTCGCGTCTCTTTAATTTAGTCTTTTGTTTTAATAATTTTACGCTTTATGCGATTGATTTTTCGGAGGAGGGAATAGAGATGGTATTTTCGTGAGTTGATTAGGTAATCGAAAGTGCCTGCATAGATTTTTTCGTAACCGCCGAAAGATTTTTTGAATTCCGTGAATCCATACCAGGGGTGTGAGGCGTCCGCGTCTTCTGGCGCAATACCCCAAAAATCTAGAGTTTTGAGGCCATCCTCTTTGGCTGTAAAAATGGCATGGGAGAGAAGGGCGACGGTTGCAGGGAGGTGTTTGAAATCTAGGTTAGCGGCTGATTGCATATAAAATCTGGTGCCTTGGTAGTCAAAGAAAAGGGAAGCGGCAATAATTTCTCCATCTTCTGGGGTTGGTTTGGTTGACTTTATGTCTTTTGATGGGGTTTCAACTAGTGTATTTTTTGCACTGGTTGAGGAAGTGATATTGGTTTTTTCCAGTTTTGTACTAGTTGAGGAAGTGAGATTCGTTTTTTCCGGGGTGTTTTTAACTTGTGCATTTTTTGCATTAGTTGGGAGTGTGGCTGATGGGGTTTGGTAACGGACTAGATAGAGGGAAGCGAAGGGCTGACTGAGTTCGGTCTTTAAATATTGTTCGGAAAAGCTGGCGATGTGGCGCTCTTTGGCTAGCTTGTGCTGCAAGCTGACTAGATATTTGATATCTTCAGGATTTTTGGTAACCTCAACCGTAAGGCCTTTTTTCTTATAGTTGTTGTGTCTAGTACGGGTGCCCTGAGAAAAATTTGTGAGGATTTCGGGGACTGAGCTTGTGAGATCGAGACACCAGGTCTCAGCAGGATTTAGGTCCTTGGTTTTTTAAGCAATTTTTGATTCAAGTTAAAATATTGTGCGACATTAAGTTTTTTCTGATTTTCTGACAAGTTATCCATTTGAATCGGGGAATTATCTGTGAATTTTTGTGGTTCGATGCGGATAAAAATGGCGGACTCCTTCTTGGCTAAAGAAATGATTTTTTTAAAACAAGCTTTGGTGTCTTCTGGTGTGGCGTCTGGGTTTAGGTATGGGCCATAAGGGAGATAGAGGTAGTAGCCAAAAGGAATTTTCTTTTTGATGGCGAGGAATTTGAATTTTGAGGTTTCTTCAAAAAAAGTAGTTTCCCCAAGGTCATTTTGTAGTTTTTGCCAGTTTTTTGATTGCAGTAATGGAGACTGGTCTTCTTGATTTAACATTAGAATAATTATATCACTACTTTAGAGATAGAGGTAAAAATAGATCAAGTACCTTGTCGCGGGGGTCTTGTTTTGATCAGAAATTGGTCTCTTGATGAAAATATTTGAGGGCTTCTAGGTTTCGAACATTAATAAAGCTGCCTTTATAGGAAGGGAATTGGGGGTTTTTGAGATCTTGGAAACGAGTTTCGAAATTTTTGATGGCTTGTTCTACGGGTAACCAGACTAGTTGGTAGTCCTCCTCAAGTTCGTCTTGCATGTAATGGGTTTCGGATTTTGTGAGTGGGGAAGCATAAAAGAAATAAGTATTTGTGATACGGTTATTGCGTTCTTCATAAATTTTACCGAGCGGTTTGATGTTGTCTATGGTGTATCCGGTTTCTTCGAGGATTTCACGATTCACGGCTTGGAGAAGGGTTTCATCTGGCTCGATACCCCCGCCTGGAATTGCAAAGTAATCTTTTGCTCTGGAATAAAGTAGACAGATCTCATGGTTAGAATTTATCATGATACACCTTGCAGTGTCGCGACGGATGGGCTTTTCTTCGGTTTGTTGGTGAAACTCGGTCGGGAGGGAATTATTCAAAGTTTGATTTTCTAGCTGGTTTTTAAAATATGAATTATTAATTATAAAAAATGTTTGATCAATTTTCTTAATCTCAGATTTTGTAAGTCCAGTATAAAAATCATTTTGCATAATATTTTTATTGTACATCAAAAAGTTTTTGTATTAGAAAAATGGAATAAAAATGAACGGGAAGAGAGGGGGGGATTTGGTTAATTATTTAATAATGGAGCGTGGAAGTATGTTTAAAGTATAGGGGTCGGTAGGTGGAACTTTTGAGAGAATTTCGTAATATGCCGCTGAGGCAACCATGGCACCATTGTCGCCAGAGAAATGTGGTTCTGGGAAGAAGAGTTTCATTTTTGTACTCAGCTTGGAATTTTGTTGTTCAATGAATTTTGTTAAATCATGGCGAAGACGTTGATTGGCAGAGACGCCGCCGGCAATGATGAGAGTTTTGGTCTCGGGATTTTGTTTTAGGGCGAGTTTGATTTTCTCGATTAGGATATCGGTGGCAGTTTGTTCAAAAGAGGCAGCGATGTCGGCTTTTTGTTGCGGACTGAGAAGCTCGGCCAACTTTGATGAAGGGAAGGAAATTGGCTGATTGACGGCTTTTTGCACCTCTCTAAGTACGGCGGTTTTTAAGCCTGAAAATGAGAAGTCTAGACTACCTGACATTGGATGGGGAAAGGTGTAGCGTGTTGGGTCTCCGTTTGCTGCGGCTTTAGTGATGGATGGACCACCGGGATAGGGAAGACCTAGAATTTTGGCGACTTTATCAAAACACTCACCGACTGCGTCGTCTTTGGTGGTGCCGATGATTTCAAATTGTTGGTGAGTTGGCATTTTGACGATTTGAGTATGTCCACCTGAGATTATGAGGGAAATAAGTGGAAATTCTGGGTTAGTTTTTGAATCTGATTCTGAGGTTTGTTTGTCTAGCCAGTTGGCATAAATGTGAGATTTGAGGTGATGAACTGCATAGAGCGGTTTATGATGGAGAATGGCAAGGGTGCGGGCGGTAAGGGTTCCGACAAGAAGGGATCCGAGGAGACCTGGGGTATGAGTAACAGCGATAGCATCGATTTTGGACCAATCATCGAGAGCTTTGGATTTTGTATGGTCCTCAGTTTGAAGACCGGCTTCTTTGAAGGCTTGGTGGAGGACTGGCATGATGGCTTCTAGATGAGAGCGAGCGGCGATTTCAGGTATGACGCCGCCATAGGCAGCAAAAATATCGATCTGAGAAACGACAACATTACTCAGAATTTTATGACCATCTTCGACTATCGAAATGGCGGTTTCGTCACAGGACGATTCGATTCCCAAAATTCTCATAGGATGATTATAGTATTTTTTATTTAAAACACAAAATATAAGAGCGTTTGAGTTAATGATATTTGGTTTTTGTAGTAAGTTATTTTATCTAGCTTGAGAATTTGAGGGGTTCACAAAATATAAGTGGATCTTAGCTTGAGAATTTGAGGGGTTCACAAAATATAAGTGGATCTTAGCTTGAGAACTTGAGGGAATCAATTGGTTTTTGGCGAGAAGCTTTGAAGGCTGGGAAGAGACCAAAAACTATGCCGGTAATAATTGCAAAATAGATGGCGACGAGACAAATTTCAAGGCTGATGAAGGGTTTAAATGGGGTAAAGGTGGAACTGAAGATGGCGATTAGGTAGCCGAGGATGAATCCGCCAATGCAGCCGATGAAGACGAGGATAATGCTTTCGAAGAGGAATTGAAGGAAGATGTGGGTGTTAGTGGCGCCGATGGCTTTTCTGATGCCAATCTCGTGGGTACGTTCGGTAACAGATACGAGCATAAGATTCATGATACTAATGCCGCCAATAAAGAGAGAAATACCGGCGATAATGGCGAGCATAAGTGAGATGATTCTATAGAAATTACTGATAGGATGGGAGATATTATTACCGTGATTGACTGTAAAACTACCTGATGATCTTTTGAGATCGGTGAGAGTTTTATTGATTTTGTTTGCGGTATCTTGAATATTTTGATTGTCTTTGACGGTAATGTTGATTTGTTGGATTTGAGGATTGAGGGATTTAATTTGGTCAAAATCAACGATGACGGTTTGATCAAAATCAACACCATTGAAGTTGACGGGATTTTCGATTTTCTGAAGGGTGCCGATAATGATGAATTTATGACCGGCGAAAGAAAAAGTTTTACCGATTGGTTCGCTGGAACCGAAGAGCTGTAGAGCGAGGGAATGACCGATGACGGCTGACTTTAGATTATTATCCTGAATGAAATTTCCGGATTTGAGATCGAGCTTTAGGATAGATTTAAGGTCTGGGTTGGTGGCTAAAATGGCGGCGGAGTCTACAACGTGATCACCAGTGATGGTTTCGTGAAGTAGAGCAATTGGTGAGACGTAAGCAATATTGTCATCGGATTCGCGAATTTTTTCGACATCTTCAATTGATAAATTAGAGTTATTAAAATGATTAGTGTTTGTTAATTCGTCGATAATACCACTCAGATCATTTTTTGAGTGGGCCGGACGGACAAGGATTAGTCCTTGATTGAGAGACTTAACCTGATCAGAAATAAGTTGCGAGATACTGCCAGCGAGGCTTAAGATTAGGATAATACTAGCGATACCGATGGAAATACCGAGGCAGGTGAAGATGCTGCGAAACTTGTGTTTTTTGAGAGAGTTTTTAGCAATCTCAAAATTAGTGCGGAGAAGTAATGACATTATTTACGGCGTCCTTTCGCTTGTTTTTTATTGCTTTTATTTAATTTAGTTTTTGACTTGGATTTCTTTTTGACGACACTAGAATTCTCAAGTTCTAAGAGAGAAGTCGGTTTTTTGACGATGCGAACTGAGCTATCAGTTGAGCTAGAGGAGACAATAGGGAAGGTCGATTTTTTATCTTTGAAGTCTTTGTCGTCGGATTTTTCTACGGAAATGGCGGTAGTTTCAGGGAACTTATAGCTGAGCGGTTTTGAATTATAAGATGAGTATGATGTTGATTTGCTGGAAATCTCGGCGGATGACTTTTGATTGTTGTCTGTAATTTTTGCTAAATCTTTTGTCTGTGTAAGTAATTCTTTTGATTGCAGGTTTTCTTTATATTTTTTCTCGGTATCAACAAAAATTGGTTTGAGGTCTATATGATTACTGTATTCCACGTAATCTTCTTCAGATTCGTCGATTTTTTCTACAGTATTTTTTGGAGCCATTGGGGATTCACCGGTATATTTTGAGCCAACTGGTTTGATTGGACGAATAACTGGGATAGTTTCTGCTTTGGAATCGATTTCAGATTCTGTTTGGCCCATAACATCGTTTTTGTCGATGTTCTGATTTGCTTCTGGAATTTCTTTTTCTATTGGCTGATTATCTTTTCCTGAAGATTTCTTAGAATGGAAATTAACCTTAATGCGTTCTGGGAGGTCTTCGTCGGCAACGGTTTTAATATCAGTGGCGATGCGGCCATCTAGCATATGGATCACACGGGTGGCATAGGTGGTGAGATTTGGGTTATGAGTAACCATGATGATGGTATTACCTTCGGAATGAATACGACGTAATTCTTCCATAACAAGGTAGGCGTTTCGACTATCGAGGTTGCCGGTAGGCTCGTCTGCAAGGATGATCTCAGGAGAGGAAACGAGGGCGCGAGCAATGGCGACGCGTTGTTTTTGACCACCAGAGAGCTGATATGGATAATAATATTCGCGTTCTTGCATGTTTAGGTAAGAAAGCATTTTTGAGGAACGGACAAGACGTTTGGTTTTTGGAACGCCGGCATAAACGAGTGGGAGAGAGACATTTTCTAGGATGGTCATCTTTGGGATAAGGTTGAAGTCCTGGAAGATGAAGCCAATTTTTTGGGCACGGATGTGAGCTTGGCGTGATTTGGAAAAATGTGTGGTGCGTTCACCATCTAGGTAGTAGCTGCCGGAAGTTGGAAAATCGAGAAGCCCGAGGATGTTTAGGAGTGTGGTTTTACCGCAACCCGATGGCCCCATAATCATAATGAATTCGCCTGGCTTGACTTCAAGATTAAAATCGTTTAAGGCAAAAGATTCAGCTTCTCCATAACCGAAGCTGCGTGTGATGTTTTTTAGCTCAATTAAAAGTGAACTATCTTTTCTAGTATTACCCTTTGGACTCATGTAATTTAATTATAGCATGCAGGAGAAAAACTAGGGGTTTATGTGGTAGAATTATTAAAGAAAAAGTGGAGGAAGGTCGATGCCAAAAAGAAAAACTAAGCATTCGAAAAAAACAAGCAGAACAAAAGTGATCAAGGTCGTCGAAAAGAAGAGTGATGATATTTTGCAGGATGATAAAAACTTGCAGGAGAATGTTGTTTTGCGGGAAGAAAATGTCGTAGAAAATGTGGCAGAGTCTTTGCCAGAAATAGAAGAGGAAAAATCGGAGGGGAAGCTGGAGGAAGGCTCAGATGTATTGGGTGAGGCTTTAGAGAAGATAGATGATAGCTCTGAGAAGGGGGTGGAGGATAATTTAAGAGAGTCTGAGATTTCAAGAGAATCTGAGATCGAAGGTCAAAAAAATGAAACCGGGAATGAAAGGGCTGATTTATTAAAGAAGAAGGCTAGTGCGACGGCGCAGTTAGAGAAACAGCTGAAGAAAGACCGGAAGAAAATTAAACGCAAATCGAAGAGAGCGGGGGAAAAAGACAAGTCGGAAACGAGAGTGCCGCTTTGGACGAAGATCGTGATTATTGTGCTGAGCTTGATTATCGTGTTGATGATCTCTGTAGCGATTTTTGGGTACATGCTTTTATCGCATACGGCAAACGTCTTCAAGGGAAATCCTATGGATATTCTTATTGGCACGGAGCTGGCGCGTGATGAAAATAATTTGACCAATGTGTTGATTTTTGGAACTTCTGAGGATGCAGAGGGGCACGGTGGAGGACTTTTGACCGATTCGATTCTTGTGGCATCGATTGACCAGGATAAGAAGACCTCTAAGATTTTTAGTATCCCAAGAGATTTATGGGTGAATTATACGGTGCCTGGCGGAGATGCAATGAATTGTGTGGTGGGGACGCAGGGAAAGATTAATGCAACCTACATGTGTGCATTAAATGAGTACAAGAATAATAAGGATCAGGCTTCACGTTATTTTGCACGAAAGATTTCAGAAATCACGGGATTGAGCCTGCATTATTATGTGGCGCTTGACTGGAGTGCTTTAAGAACGGTTGTCGATGAGCTTGGTGGGATCGATGTAGATGTTTATGCTGATGATGAAAATGGAATTCATGATACGTGTCAGCATCTTGATTTGCCGCGGGGAATGAATTATGGACTCGATGGGGATAAGGCTTTGAAACTGGCACGGGCGAGAAATGCTGGATGCGACAATGGGGGAGATTTTGGGCTTTCGAGGAGTAATTTTGATAGGGAAATTAATCAGCAAAGAATTTTTAATGCGATAAAAAATAAGGCATTTTCAATGGGGCTTTTAACGAAACCAACGAAAGTGATTCGCTTGATTGACTCATTGGGAAATAATGTTAAAACGAATATTACAATGGCGGAGGTGCGAACACTGATTGATGTGGCGACAAATCTTGAGGGGGAAGTGCAGTCGATTCCAACTGTGGATCAGTTCGGGGTGGGACGAATTGGCGTGCAGAGTGTGGTGTTGCCTAGAGGAGCTTCGGTTTATAATATGAGCTCGCTATTTAACTATGGTGATTTCCAGCGATATTTAAGGAAGACATTACTAAATTAGGGTGAGAGAGTTTAATTTCAGAATACCGCGAAAGCGGTATTCTTGGGCTCGAATCCTTGTTTCTTCTTCGAAGAAATAAAAAATACCCTTGCGGGTCATTTTTACTTCCTGGCGGAAGCGAGAGGATTCGAACCTCCGATACATTGCTGTATACACGCGTTCCAGGCGTGCTCCTTCAACCACTCGGACACGCTTCC
>JABCPR020000053.1 GCA_013332965.2 Candidatus Saccharimonadota bacterium
TCTCGGACTTTCTGATCGCGAACTTGCCGAGATCAATGAAGTAATTTCTCATCCTCGCGGTCTCGTTCTTATGGTTGGTCCTACTGGTTCTGGTAAGTCCACTACCCTCTACTCCATGATTAACGCGCTCAATACTACTGATCGCAAAATCATCACACTTGAGGACCCGATCGAGTACGGCATCTCTGGAATTTCTCAAATCCCAGTTAATACAACCGACGGTGGTTCCTTTGCCGACGGCCTCCGCTCTATTCTCCGTCTTGATCCGGACGTCGTGATGGTTGGTGAGATTCGTGACGGCGACACTGCCAAAACCGCCATTCAGGCCTCCATCACCGGCCACCTCGTGCTGAGCTCATTCCACGCCAACTCTACTGCGGCGGCTTTTTCTCGTATGATCGACCTCATCGGCACCAACCCGATTTTCTCTAGCTCCATCCGCATGGTGATGGCTCAGCGTCTCGTGCGTAGTCTTTCCGAAAATAAACGTGAATTCACTCCTGATGGAGCCACTCGTCAATTCATTTTGTCTAAGCTTGAAGGGCTTTCTGACGAGATCATCGCTGAACAGCTCGGCTTTACACTCGATCGAGATAATTTCACTTTGTACGAGCCAGTTCCAACTGGCCAGGATGATCCGTTTGGCTACAAGGGTCGTAAGGTTATCATGGAACAGCTTAATGTCACTGAGGATATTCAGAGATTTATTCGCGGTGATGTTGAAGATATTAATACTACCGCTATTGAAAAAGCCGCCAGGAAAGCTGGCCTGATTACTCTGGAACAAAAAGGTATTCTTGCCTGCCTCCGCGGTGAAACTACATTGGATGAAATATCAAGGGTGATATAAAGAGAGGAAAAAATGGATAATAATTTCGAAAAAACACAAAATTTAAACTCAGAAGACTTAGGCCACACAGACACAAGTGTGTTGGGCGCCGAATCGAATGACACGAGTTTGCAGGATGAAAGTCCAGCCGCTGATCTTGCCGCTATGGATTTAAAACTAGACGATGCAGCTCGTGAAAATCAAGTAATGGCCGAAAGCACTCCCGCAGAAAGCATCTCCGCCGAAAGCTCAAACCTTGATGGCGCCATTGATAACCCCGTCGAGAGCCCAATCGATAATCCTATTGAGACGCATGTTGATAACTTCATCGATAATCCTACAGACGATAACTCCGCATATGACAATTCCACATATGATAATTCTGCCGAACTCAAAAAACATAAAAATTCCTGGCGCACCATTGGAATTATCGCCATTATTACCTCTGTTATTCTCATTATTCTACTTGCTGTCATGTATTTTTATAGTAATCAGAAAATTGCTGAAGGTACCAAGCAGATCAAGCAATATCAACGCGATCTCACGAATAGCAAAACCGTAATTGCTGAATATGAAGCCGCCACACAAACCAAAGTGGTCGATTCAAAGGATCAATCTGAGGCTAAAACCGACGATAAGGCAGACGACAGGAAGGCCGACAAACAAATTGTCAAATGGAATGATCTCAATATTAATTTCGCTCAACTCACCACTCTCATCGGTGACGACTATCGCATCACTGGTGGCCGCATTGTCACCAACGAAGATGGCACCAAGGTTGTTGCAAAAATCAGTGTTTCAAAGATGGAAAAAGTGGTTGATCCGAATGGTCTTGCCATGCCAAGATATGTTGATCACGGTATGGCCGGTCAAACTAATGTCTATACCAGAAAGCTTCCTAGCGGTTCTTGGCAATATGTTGGGGTTTATGGTGCCAATGGTATGGGGGTTATTCAGTGTAAAGAAGTTTCCGAAGAAATGCGCGCCGCTGTTACAGTCCTAAATAAATACGAACCGGATGCAAATATGAAATATTCTTGTGTTACTTTTAAGAACGATAACCCTGCCGAAGGAACCGAAAAAACAGTATTCTAGTCTCTCGAGGTTACCCCTTCCATTTTCTATAAAACTATGTTAAAATAGGTCAAGTTTTAAGTAATAAAAGGTAAAATATGAGTTTTCTAGTTTTGAAAAAGATTGGTGACGCCCAGAAAAAGAAAGCCATCGTTGATGTTCGCTCTGGTGATACCGTCAAGGTGACTCAGAAAATCAAGGAAGGCGAAAAATTCCGTCTTCAGGTTTTCGAAGGTGTCGTAATTCGTGTAGACCGCAAAGAGTCACACACTGCACGCATTGTTGTGCGTAAAATTGCTTCCGGTATTGGTGTTGAGAAGTCTTTCTTAATGCACAGCCCATTAGTTGAAAAAGTTGAAATCGTTAAGCGTGCTAAGGTTCGCCGCAACAATCTTTCATACCTCCGCAACCGCTCTGGTAAATCTGCCCGTCTCGTTGCTAAGGACTTTGATCGCGCCGCTGTGAATACTTTAGCTGAAGACAACGAAGAAGCTGAAGCTCCAGCCGAAGCTGCTGAAAAAACTGAAGAAGTTGCAGTATAATCTAACTTAGAAAACTCGAAAATAGACCTCCAAGAGGTCTATTTTTACATTTAAGGTTGGTATATTAAAGTCAGATTCGACGAAAATATCTGTTTGGTGTTGGTTTATTCTGTCAACAAAAACCATTCATCTAAAACAAAATCACCATTCACACTAGCTACCGCGAGGTGGGGAATCAGTCTAGAGAATTCGGCATGCGTATGCAAAAATGCCTTCACCGCAAATTCCATCTGCTTATGTTTCTTCTGATCAATAAACTCTAGCGGCTCCCCATATTGATTGTTCTTGCGATATTTTACCTCTGTAAAATAAATCTGATCATTATTTTTCGACACAAGATCAATCTCATACTGCTTGGTTTTAAAGTTTCTAAATAAAATTTCATGCCCCAGCTTTTCAAGATAATCTGACACCACACTTTCACCACGACTCCCCAGTTCAGAAGTAGTTAGTCCGTTCTTTGGTTTTAAGTCAGAAGCTGAATAAGTCTTCTTTTCTTCATTTCCTCTCATCCAAATTTCCTGCACAGGACGAAAAGATTTGCGATGTTCTGGCGTTAGGCCCAGCTCCTCCATCATTTTTTGATGTAAACCGGTGCCGTACCCCATATGTTTTTCAAAGCCATACCCAGGATATTTTTTCGAAAGTGCAATCATATAGCGATCCCGTTCAACCTTGGCAATGATACTGGCAGCCGAAATTTCTTTCACCAAGAGGTCGCCCTTCTTCAAAGTCGATACGTATTTTTCCAGCGGCGTCCCTACCAAAAAATTCATTGTTCCATCAATAATAATTTCAGAAAAAGGTACCTTCGCTTCCTGAATTTGTCTCACCGCCCGTCGGCAGGCCAGTCTCAGGCTTTCAGATATTCCAATCTCATCGATCTCAGTACTAGTCACCCAACCAGTAGCCGAAGCTAGTGCGCCTTGCTTGATCTTATCGTATAGGCTCTCGCGTTTTGCCGCCGTTAATTTTTTTGAATCAGTTAGCTGAAAGAACCAAGCGTATTTTTCAGGCTCCCGCTCCGCAATTTCCGCACTCGGTAAAATACAAGCACCAATTACCAGCGGCCCCGCATATGGTCCGCGCCCCACCTCGTCGATTCCTAAAATCATCAAAACCTCCTCAAGAAATACTGGTCGAATAATTAAATCTATGGTACTTCTGCAAAAAACAAACTCTTATTTCGACACGTTAAAACGGAATTCTACAATGTCGCCATCCTGCATGATGTAGGTCTTCCCAACTGTAGCAAGTTTTCCTGCCGCCTTTACGGCAGCCTCGGATCCGAGCGCTACTAAATCAGCATATTTCATTACTTCCGCGGCAATAAATCCACGTTCAAAATCGGTATGAATCGTGCCAGCCGCCTCTGGTGCGGTCGCGCCTTTTTTGATCGTCCAAGCACGCACCTCTTTTTTGCCAGCCGTCAAGAAAGATTGTAGACCTAAAGTATCGTAAGCTGCCTTCACGAGCTCGCCCAAAGCATCCTCTTCCACACCATAACTCTTCAAAAATTCCATCTTCTCATCCAGGCTCATACCGGTCATTTCTTCCTCGAGTTTTGCTTTCACAAACACTGCACGCGCTGGTCTAACGAGATCTCGAAGTTCATTTTTTAAAGCCTCATTCGTCAACTCATTCTCGTCCACATTGAACATATAAATCACTGGCTTCTCTGTCAAATATGGAATTTTTTCCTCATTCGCATCTTTGTTTTTCTTACGTTTTGCCTCAACTTTTTCACGCGTCTCAAAATCCGCCAGCTCCAGCTCGGTTTGAATAATTTCAATATCCGCCTTTGGGTCAACGGCTGCAGGTGTGTTCGCATTTACGGAAACATGCATAATATCGTCATTTTTAAATACGCGCACCACGTGGCAAATAATCTGACATTCACGGATATGGGCTAAGAATTTATTACCAAGTCCTTCACCTTTTGAAGCACCTTCAACCAGGCCAGCAATGTCCACAAATTCTACAGTTGCCGGAATTTTTTTCTCGGCCGCATACATTTTTTCAAGTGTATCTAGGCGCTCGTCCGGCACCGGTACGATCCCCACGTTTGGCTCAATCGTCGCAAAAGGATAATTCGCCGCCAAAGCATGCGCATTTGTCAATGCGTTAAATAGCGTCGATTTTCCCACATTTGGCAATCCAACAATTCCAATTTTTAGATTCAAAACATAACCTTTCTATCTGTTACTATAACTATACTTATAACATATTTTTACATATAATATTAGGTATGGAAAGAGAAAAATATTTTCAGGGCCAAACTGAACAAGGGCAAACTGAACGGGGAGAGCAATCTAATTCTGCACCAAGTTTTGATGAACACATGCGAAATATGGCCGAAAAATCACATAGGAAAACCTTTGAGGAAAAAGCTAAAGAAAAAGGCTATTATAAGAATAAAGACGGTATCTGGGTAGAACGTGACGACTATGGGTTTAATGAGCAGACTGGATGTTTTGAACCAGGTTATGGTGATGGCCACGAGAGACCGGTAGGGTGGTTTAAACTAGATGAAGAGTATCCGGACCTAGCTGACAAAACGGAGGCTTTAGCGGAAAAGCATCATGTTGAATATGGTG
The DNA here is from genome assembly GCA_013332965.2 of Candidatus Saccharimonadota bacterium. Classification (GTDB taxonomy): domain Bacteria; phylum Patescibacteriota; class Saccharimonadia; order Saccharimonadales; family Saccharimonadaceae; genus Nanosyncoccus. Next base: position 5,043 of record JABCPR020000053.1, read on the forward strand.
ATTTCAGTGGTTTAAAGGCAGATGTATATAAAAACGCAGATAGGCTCTCTAATGCAAGTGAAGAACATCTAGAAGATATATTTATGATTGCAAGTGCGATTTCGTTTTCTCACCTTGGGACTAGTGAAAAATTAATTAGTTATAGCCCTGAAGAATTGAAGAATATTAGTACATTTATTGATGATTATTATATAACTACTGCACAACAGTTGCCCGATGGAAAGCTTAATCGTAAGATCATGGATATTTCTGAGTGCTTTGTACTTAATTACAGTTCAAGATTGAATGAAGGTGATTTTATAAATAAGTTATCTGAATATTCAGCTAAAGCATTTCAGAATAATGCGGAAGGATACCTCTTGATTCACGGAATAGAAAGTGGAATTAATGGTATATCTCAAAATGAGGGAAGCGGGAAAAATTTCGGTGTATTCATGGATTATGCCAATGAATTATTAAGCGATAAAGAAAAAATTACAAAATATGATACTAAGTTTGATGTCATCAATACGTATGTTAGGAATCATGGAATTGACGAAAAAACCATAAACGGTTTCAGAGACGTTATTTTTCCTCTTTTGGCGCAAAAAGATTCCGAAGTGAGTGCGATATTATATGGAAGTAACGCCTACGGAGTCATTAAAGGTCAATACGGTATCGCCGATTATACCGAAGAATGTTTGTTATCAACTTATGATCCAGGCGATATCGATAAATTAATACGTATTTATCACGAAATACCTACTTCTGACTACAAGAAGTTTGAGCAAAACCGTAAAGATGCACTTAGGCTACAAGACACAATTATTGGCGGAAGGGACTTTATTCATGATGAATGTGTAGGTGTGAATGAGGTGTTATCTGCTATAAAAGACTATTATGATAATCGTAATAGTGAAGATTCAGAAAAATATAAACAGAAATTAGAAGAGCTTGAGAAAAAATATCATTTCGGAGTATTACCATATGCGCTGAATTTTGAGAAATATGAACAGCCAATTGAATACATGGCAGAGGGTAGTGTCGCCGATGCTGGTAGTCCTGACGAGCGCGCTATAGATATCTTGAATCGGTTAGTTGAAAATACTCGTCCAAATCTCGTCCAAGCTCCTGTTACAAAATATCCAGAACTTAATAACCTGATGAAGAATATCGTACCTTTAATTAATGAGCAAACTGGGGAGGTGCGAGTTGATATTAATGAGGTGGGAGCGGCAGTGACGGCGATTAATGAGTTAATTTTAAAGAATCGTGACAAACAGGGTATTTATCCTTCTACTATTTCAGCCATTGCATTTCTTGACAAAATGTCTACATATGCTTTAAGAGGTGTAAAATCCAAGGAGGCTAAGGAGCTCGTTTTTGATCCAGACTTTAAGGAGATAGTAAGATTCTCTCAGCTTACATCTAGTATTGGATATAATGAGAATGATTTTGAGAAAAAATACAACCAAGTTTTGAGAAAAGTTAGCGAAGCTTATACAGAGGATAATATAGATAATTCGATAGTTGTAGAAGGTTATCGTATTTTAAGTCAAAATATTTTACAAAACATGCAGTCACTCGGTAAAAAATACGCCTCAAAATCTACAACCAAGCGTTTTTCAGAAGCAATCTGGTCTGGCAATCTTAGCGACGAACTAATTGGACTTTTTCAAAGGGTTTAGTTTTTAAATTATCTAAAGAAGAGTAAATTCTACGCGATAAAAAATCAACAATAGTTTAACCAGTTATTGAAGGATAGACATATTACGAGAAATGAGCTAAAAGCCTATATTTATCTCGATAAATATCCTGGTCATTGTGTAAAACAAGAGTTTCTAGATATCTATTGTATTATTGAGCTATATTTATGGTTCACTTAATTACAAACATACCAATGGAAAAAGACGTGATTGGATTCAAGAATTTTATCAAAGTCTCCAATAATAATCATCTAAGGAAAGTGCTTTTTATTTACTACGTTTAGTTGCCCTTAACCCCAATGGAAGGACCACTATTATTTAGCTATAATTACTTACGGAAGTCAATCGCTGGTGACTCCATTGAATCGTCGGTAGGCTCAGGCTTTTTCTTCGTAAAATCAACCTTAGTAATTTCATTTCGCAGTAAATCCATATCCTTGATTTTTGATATAAAGCCGTTCTTTTGCTCAATCTTTGATATGGCTATTTTTATCTCTTCGTCATTAAATACGTAATCCTGCATTATAGATTTAAAAATGTTTGAAATTCTTTTCTCAGGTGTATTAAGTATCCATTTTTGCCACATTCCCATCAATACTTACATCAAGCTTATAGTTTGAATCTTCGAGTCCGCGCTCTTTTATTTCTTCAGCAAAAGAAGAGAAAAATACATACATATGTATGTGGGTATAATTAGCAGAGCTAGAATATGAATAAATTTTCATAATAAATTATTTAAATTCTACCATATTATCTGAAGAGGTTTCTTGTATGCTATATTTAATATAACAAATCAAGAAGAGGTATAAGAATGGGTATGGAATCGTTGCAAAATAATAATGGTGAAAATATGGAGAAGAAATTGGATCCACGAGTCGAGTCACTAGCTATTCCACTGGCAAGAGATTATGCGGAGAAGAACTATCCAAAAATGGAAGATGGAACTTTTCAACCAGCATGGCGCGGCGTAAACGGTGAAAAATCGCTAAAAAATAAATCACCAGAGGATTTGATGGCAGAGGGGTATAGTGAGCTCGCTGCCCATAGATCTGTAATTGACATTGCGAATGAATCGTATGAGAATTTTCCGGACTATTGGAAAGATCAAAATCGCGGAGGAGCAGAGTATCTTATTGGTTTAATGGATGAGCGTGGCGCCGATTCTCTACTTGGTCTAAATCTTGACGATGAAGAGACTCGCAATGAATATGGTAGCTTGATTCATGAAAATTGGATTTCTCGCAATGAATGGGTTAAGGATCCAAATTATGGTGATCCAAAGTTGGCATGTAATTTTTCTGAGTTATCTCCAGAGGAGCAGCAAAAAGACATTGATCAGCTTGGCGTCTTGCAAAAATGGATTAGTGAGCAAAAGTAAAAGATATAGTAGTTGGAAAGAAAACTATAGTAGCTTTTGAAGTTATTTTTGGATTCAACTATTAGTTCATGATAGCATATAGATATGCATCAAGAAGAACTACTTAGCAAAAAGCGCGCCCTTGAGTTGTATGAAATCGGAAAAAATATGGATCTTGAGATAGGTACAACCGTAGGCCTTCAGCAGATTCATCAATATTTATTTCAGGATATTTTTGATTTTGCAGGGCAAATTCGCACCGTGAATATTGCGAAAGGAAATATGCGCTTTGCTCCAGTTCTCTTTCTCGAGCAAAATCTAAAAACCATCGATACTCTTCCGGAGGCGACTTTTGAAGAAATCATCACAAAATATGTTGAAATGAATATTGCTCATCCATTTCGCGAAGGGAATGGTCGCGCGACACGTATTTGGTTAGACCAAATTCTCAAAAAATCTCTCAAAAAATGTGTCGACTGGTCCAAGGTTGATAAATCTGAATATCTTTCCGCAATGGAGCGCTCTCCAGTAAACCAACTTGAAATTCAGGAGTTACTCCGTCACAATCTCACCGACCAAATCGAGGACCGCGAGGTCTATATGAAAGGTATTCAAGCTTCATATCAGTATGAAGATATGGACGATTACGATGTCCACACATTGTAGCTCGGAACGGATGATTTTAAAGAATCAAATAGAGAAAAAATAACCGGAATTCGCGTTTGGTGCAAGAACCTTAGGCTAGTCCGGTCATGGTGATATATATATTATACACCACTTTGCTTAAAAACAATGTCGCCTAATATATTTCTGGCACAACCATTTTATTTAGTACGTTCTCTGCTCAGGGCAGCTCGCAAGAATTTGCGACATTGCATTTTTCTCAGCTTCCGTCACCCAAAGCCCGTATTTGAATTTCACTGAAATCTGTCTCGCCACATACTGGCAGCGAAAGCTCTTATTGCGTGGCAGCCAGGTTGCCGCATCGCCGTCAGATTTCTGTTGATTTGCGGCCGCCTGCACTGCAATCAAGTTTAATGGATCCGTGGCAATCTGATATCTCACCTCACTCGTTTTGTATTGCGCACCCTTTTGCCAAGCGTCAGAAAGTGCCACCACGTGATCAATTTGTACGCCTTTTGAGATTTCTTTGCGCGTGTGAAATTCCATCACCTCGCCGGTGTAAGGTTCGTAAAATTTCCCAGCGACCACATTACATTTCTCGTCGGTCACCGCCGTCTCGCCAAAATCACGCTTCAAGATTCGTTGTCTTAAATTGCATCCATCAATATCCGGCCATCCGTTATAAAACTCGGTGCGTTTATAACCAGTTTTTGGTGCCCTGCCTTTCACCTCTAGTTTCGCTAGAACTTCACTAGCTAAAGGAGTATTCTCTGCAGTGTCACTATTCTCTGCAGTGTCACTATTCTCTGCAGTGTCACTATTCTCTGCAGTGTCACTATTCTTTACCTCGTTTGCTGTCTCACTTGCTCCGGCAGACACACTCTCGGGCTGTATTTTATTTTGGTAGTTATTCGGATTCGCCAGAACAGTCAACGCTACAAGTCCGCTGCAAATCAGTGCAGTAATCGCTCGTCTTTTTTTGTGAATCGTATTTAGGCTCATTTAATTTCTTTCTTTTATCTTAAAAATAATTGTCTTTGTAAAGTATTTCGGCTAACTCATTAAAACTTAGTCACTGATTTTAATTACGTCGTCAAGCGTGCATTCCGGTGATTTCGCGAGCATGTTTTACGACAGACATCAGGTCCTGATCCTGGTCAAAATCTGTCTCCGGCAATTCTCCGGCAATCATTGAAATCAACTTCTTGAAACTCATCACGCCAGTCACTCGGCCGTGATCATCCACTACCACAAAGAAATGACAACTTGTACGTGCAAAAGCCGCCAGTGCTTCTTTCAAAGTGTAATTTTCGCTCATATAATAAACATTCTTGTCAAGAAAAGCAGAGGCGCGATCAGTTTCTTTGACGCTTAGACTAAATAAAGTTCTCGTGTGGATCCAGCCCACAATTTCACCACGCGACCCCACAACAGGGAAGTGAGTTAAGCCAGATTTATAAAGCCTCGACAAAGTGAGCGGCCCCATAAAATCATTTTCGTGAATAATAATTACCTCTTCTTTTGGTGTCATCACTTCTTTTACAAGTTTAGCGTCAAAAGACATTGCCGCACCAATCGTCTGTTTCTGCTCTCTTGTGAGGACATCTTCAGGGAGCTTCTTGATCAACCAAACCAAATCTTCCGGCGTTTCAGGATAGAAAATTTCTGGCAGCTGACCACTAGTTTTATAGCTATTACTCTTGTCTTCGCTCCCATGCATGTTCATTACGCTATGTTCGGTCATATTGTGCATAGGTCCAAATTCAGCCTCTTTTTTCTTTTCAGACTCGTCACTAGCGGCAGCCCCCTCCCCAGAAATCTCATCCATTGTTGCTTCATGTCTCACCAGATTTGATGCTTCTTTTTCGTCAGTAAAAATATTGCGGTCCATCGGCCCCACAAAATCCGAGTCCTCTTCAACAGTTTTCTTGACAAATATTTTTGAAATCGCACTAGAAAGTTTAGCAAAAAAATCCCGCATCCCCCTTTTTAAATTCTCAAAAAAGCCTTTTTTCTCCTCGCCAAAAATTCCTGATGGCTGATTGAGATCCGCATTTTGCTCGTCCATTATTTACCTCCGTTTTTTTGTCGCACCGCCCACAAACACGCTAAAATATGCTAATATCTATATTATACAAAAAATTATGGAAATAATCGAGATTTCCTAGGAGGTTTATGAGAAAATTGCCTATCATTGCCATTAGTGCATTAGTAATTGCTTTTCTTTCTTTATGTTTTTATTCTTTCAACCAAAATCAGGCCTACGATCAGTGGATTGCTAGCCTCGATCGCTCAAAATATATCGAGAAGGATGAGCGTAACGGCAATATCGGCGACAATTTTGAAGTCACCAAGGACGCAAAGGTGATGATTATTGAATATGCGGATTATTAATGTCCTGGTTGTGCCACCACCTTTCCATTTCTCTCTGATGTAGTTAAGGAATATAAGGGTAAGGTCGGCCTCATCTTCCGCAGCTTCATTTTGAGTTACCACAAAAACGGTACCGCCGCCGCTTACGCTGCTAACGCCGCCGCTCTCCAGGGATACTGGCAGCCTTTTGCCGCACTTCTTTTTAAGAACCAATCTGAATGGGAAGACCTTAATGCTGATAAACGTGATCAAAAATTCAAGACCTATTTCGAGGAAGCTTCTGGCAAGAAGGGTAACACTGAACAGTTCTTCAAAGATATGAATAGTGAAGCTGTTAAGAAAAAAGTCAAATCCGACATGGCAGTCGCTAGGCTTGTCAAGATCTCTGAAACCCCAACCATTTTTGTAAATGGCCAAAAATTCTCTACCAATTCTGTCAATGAGGCTGATTTTAAAAAGAATCTCAAAAACCTGATTGATGAAGAGTTGAAGAAAAATGAGTCAAAATAAAACTCTAAAAATTGATTTCGTTATCACCTGGGTTGATGGTAGTGATGAGAAATGGCTCGCTGAGAAGCGAGCCATTGCCGAAGGTCAGCCTTCTCTCGAAAAACCTAGATTTGACTCAAGCGATCTGCGTTTTCGCAACGATTTTGATTTTCTCAAGTATTGGTTTCGTGGCGTTGAAAAATTCGCCCCATGGGTTAATCGCATCTTCTTCGTCACGGCCGGACATCTTCCAGACTGGCTAAATCCCGACCATCCGAAACTGAAAATTATTCACCACAGTGATTTTATTCCCAAGGAATTTTTACCAACCTTCAATTCTCACACCATCGAAAATAATCTCCATAGAATTGCAGAGCTTTCGGAAAACTTCGTCTATTTTAACGATGATTTTTATCTTCTAAGGAAAACTCGCTCTGAAGATTTCTTCAAAGAATGGCAATATCAGGGAAAAACTCAGCTGCTTCCACGAGCTTTCTTCGCTGAAAACATCCTCATAAATAATCCGTCTCGTGATATATTTCCATATATTCAGATGAATAATATGGCGCTGGTGAACCAGGATTACGATAAACGCAGCTTCTACAAGCTTCATAAATCCAAGGCATATAATATCAAATATGGTATATTTAACCTAAGAAATTTTCTCCTCAAACCATGGCGCGAATTCTCACTTCTCTATGATCCACATTGTGCGATCTCTTATAAAAAATCAACATTTGAGACTGTCTGGAAAAAACATGAAGAGATTTTGAAAGAAACTTCATTACATCATTTCCGCTCGGACCGCGATGTCTCGCATTTAATCTTTTACTACACACAACTACTTGAAGGTAAATTTATCCCAAGAAGCGCAAATTTCTCGCATCACACCATGCTAAATAAGGATGAAAACCAAAATCTACAAATCATCCGCATGGTCAAGTCTCAAAAATACCACATCCTTTGTATTAATGATGGGGAGGTGAAAGACCCCGCAAAAACCAGGACTACCCTCACCGCCGCATTTGATAAAATTCTCCCCGAAAAAAGCACATTCGAGAAGTAACGCTACTCTAACCCCTCAAGGCGTTGCACTTGAGATGTTAGTTTAGGGGCA
>JABCPR020000054.1 GCA_013332965.2 Candidatus Saccharimonadota bacterium
TGGCTCTCTCGACTCTCCGTTCACGGTCTATATCAGCGGCATCGACAACCGCGACCACACCCTGCCGTTTGCTGCCCGCTCTGATGTTAATCTCATCATGGTCTTCAATCCCAAAAAACATAAAATCCTCATTTTGAACACCCCTCGCGATTTTTATGTCCCGCTCGCCATGAACGGTAAGCTTGACAAGCTCACTCACGCCGGCCTCTATGGTGTTAATGAATCAATTCATACCCTCGAAAACTTCTATGGCATCAAATTCAATTACTATGCCCGCATTAATTTTGACGCTACTTCTTCTGTAATTGATCAGCTCGGCGGCGTTGACGTCACGATTCCTTATGTCGTCAATACCTATCACGGCAGGCGCCATTATGAACCAGGCACGTACCACCTAAACGGTGATCAGGCTCTCGATTTCGCTAGGGAACGCGTCTCGATTAGTTGGGCCGGCGGTGACCGCGAACGTGGCCGCAATCAGGAGAAAATTCTTTCTGCAATGCTTCACAAATTACAAACCAGTCCAAATGACCTCAACCGCATTGATCAGATTTTTGCCTCCATCGCCAAGAACATCCAGACCAACTTCACTAGCGACGATCTCAAATATCTCGTCCAGCGCCAGCTTACCACGCTCGCCAGCTGGCAAACCGAATTAATCGACGTTGACGGCAAGGCTGACATCACTTCCACCTTCACCTATCCTGAGCCAAAGCACTTTGTCTGGCACCCATACCAAGATTCTGTCGACCGCGCCAAGGCCAAGCTCCAGGAATATCTCCAAAACTAAATATCAAAATTTAATAATGTCGAAAAATAATCATAATAAATAATTATAAAAATTGGTCTGAAAATAATCAAAAAATAATCTAAAAATCATTTGAAAATAATCTAAAAATCCTATCGCAAACATGAACTCAAAAAACACACCAAAAAGTCATTCAAAAACCGCAACCATTCTTTTGGCACTCCTGATTTTTCAAATGCTTTTTATTTTTGCCATGTCGTCCTTCGGTCCTGATTCTTCAAACGCGCAAAGTAATTTCTTTGTCAATCTAATTTCCGGGCTCGTACCAGATCTTAAAACTGGCACGTCTACGTCAGCCTTTGACCTCAAAGCCCTCATCTTCTTCGTCCGTAAAACCGCCCATTTTACCGAATACGCCATTTTAGGTCTCCTCTTCTACCTTAATCTAAAACATCACTCAAATAAAAAACAATCACTAAATCATCACTCAAGCCAAAAACAATCGCCAAAGCTCTTCGCTCTAGCAATTCTATTTAGCGCCCTCTATGCTTGCACCGATGAATTTCATCAGCTTTTTGTTCCTGGCCGCACAGGACAGCCTTTTGACGTCTTAGTCGACACGCTCGGCGCCACTTTTGGCTGCCTCGTTGTCCTCGCCGTCCAAAAAATCAGAAGCCGGCTAGCTCTTCGCCGTCCTTAATCAAATCAGACAAGTCAAAACCCAGCTAGCTCTTCGCCGTCCAAAAATTCAAAACCCGGCTAATTCTTCGCCATTTTTAATCATCTTGCGATAGTGCTCTTCGCCAGCGTATTTCAAAATCTTTTTCTGTGCTTTCTCAAATTTCAAAAACAGGGAACCGTCCGCTCGGTGAATATCCGTGCCAAGATAGGAAATTAAGTGTCGCTTCAATAAGATCTTTAACGTCTTTTTTGCCTTGCCGCCATACTGTCCGACAATGCTCCCGAAATTCCCCTGCAACTTTACCCCCAACTTAACTAGATCCACAGCGACATCTGGATTTTTTTGCAAGAATAAATAACGCTCTGGATGTGCCAAAATCGGTGTAATCCCACGTGCCTTCAGTTCAAAAATCATGTCGCGCAAAAACGGTACTTCTGCATAAAACGGCAGCTCAAACAGAATCTGATAGCGTACGCCCTTCTTGCCCTCAAAATCCCCACCGAGTGCAGACGATTTTTTTGCCACCAGATGGTCAACCATTTTTGGATCGATATAGATTTCGTTGCCAGGTAGTAAAATAAACTTCACGCCGGCCCGATCAAGCTCCTTCTGTAGTTTCTCACGAAGCAACTTTTTCTTCTGATTATCAGCCGCCTGCTCACTATCGGCAATGAAATGTGACGTACAGAAACCCCCGTGAAACCCTAGCGCAACTAGTTCCTTCGCCATCTCAATACTCTCTTGCATCGAGCGGCTGCCGTCGTCAATGCCAGGCAGGATATGTAAGTGTAAATCAATCATAATCTAATTATATCCCACCCGCATCAAACTAGTAGCTGTAGTATTTGTTGTAGTAGTCGCCGCGACGTTCATCTACGGTACGGTTCAATACAACGCCGGAAACCTTCACGTCAATCGCCTCAAGCGCCTTCTTTGAATTCTGCAAGTCTTCAATCGTGGTGATATTTGCGGAACAGACAACCACGGTGCGGTCGGTCTTCTTAGCTAAAATCAAAGAGTCCGAAAGCCCATCAAGTGGCGTGCCGTCAAGGATGATGTAGTCGTATTTCTCCTTCGCCTCATTCAGCAGCTCTTCCATGTCGCTGGAGTCTAGCAATTCACTTGGGTTTGGTGGCACCACACCACGCGTAATTACACTCAAACTCTTCACGGTAGTTTTCTGTACATATTTTTCATATGTTTTAGCCTCATTCTCAGCTAGCAAGTTGGAAAGCCCAGCCTTGTTTGAGAGGGCAAAGATTTCGTGTTGACGACCAAGACGCATGTCACAGTCGACTAGAAGCACTTTCTTCTGAGTTTTTGCAAAAGCCACGGCGAGGTTTGACGCGATAAAACTCTTACCTTCGTTTGGTGTCGAGCTGGTAATCAACACAGTATTTGATTTTTTATTATTCAAAGAGAAGTAAAGACTGGTACGAATCGTACGGAAATCCTCACTCACCTTTGATTTCGGATTGTCGCGAAGTACAAGCTCAGAATCTTCATCGATCTCGTCGGCCTCAGTCTCGTCGATCTCGGCTTCTTCAGCCTCTTTTTCAGCTGCCAATTTCTCCTGAAGCGCCTTCTCCTCGGCAATAATTTTCCTACCAACTGCCTTAATTTCCACCACTTTTTTCACTGGAGTTTCTTCAGTTTTTTCTTCCGTCTCACTCTCTGCCTCGTCGGATTCTTCCGATTCGGCTTCTTCAGCTTCAAGATCTAAGGCCTTCTTTGCCTCCTCGCGTGCCAGCTTCTTTGCTAGTTTCATTTGCTGCTTCTCAAGCTTCATAGCCTGCTTAGCCTCTTTCTTAGCACGTTTCTCAGCTTCTTTTTTGCGTTTTTCCTTTTGCTTTTCAGTCTCTAACTTTCGCACCTTACCAAAAATTGGTAGCTTAAATAATTGCTCAATCTGTTCAGTAGTTTTAATCGTACGATCAAAATAGAACATAAGGAAGATAATTGCGGTAGCGAGCACCACGCCAGCAGCAAGATAAATTGCCTCCTGTTTCACCACGTCTACATTGTATGGCTTCTGTGGCTCGACTGCGCGGTCCAGCACGTTCACGCTTTTATCGTTATAAATTAAACCGATTTCGGAAGTAAATACCTCAGCAATACTATTTGCAAGCTCAAATGCGTGGTAATGGTTGGCATCCACCACAGAAATACTAATAATCTCGGTATCTTTAAGGGAAGAAACATTAATCTTTTTCACCAGCTGCTCATAAGAGTCGTCAATCAACATTTCACGCTTCACACGATCAAGCACGCGGTGGGATTTTACCACCTCAGTATAAGTATCAATCAAGTTTTTGTTGGCATTGATTTCATTTTGCACGGTATTTTTTGATTTATCCGAGCTCAAAATTACGGTTGCCTGAGCCTTATATTCAGGTTTCTGCACAAAAATAGTATAAAAAGTACCGCCAGCGACAACGAGCACTACAAAAGTTACAAACAAGATCAAGTGCTTCTTGAAATAAGCCAAAAGATCTCTCAAATTAATTTCTTCCATATCCCATATTATAACATAAAACAACCGGTATTGTAAAGAGTTATCATATCAAAACAGAATAATGCAATAAGTATAAGCTATATCTGTAAAATGGACATTTACTATAAATATCGGTCTAGTCCCACCCCTGTAAAGCTTGCATTTTTTTAATGTTTCTGCTAAAATCTCAGGTATTGCTCTTTTCCACAAGTCATTCTAGAGTATTTTGACTTACGAGGTGGGTCGGTCGCGAGCAATAGAATTAAACGGAGTAAGAATTTTACTTATGCGTAGACTTAAACGTGAATCTTCGCGCAAAA
>JABCPR020000055.1 GCA_013332965.2 Candidatus Saccharimonadota bacterium
AAATTCCCACATCGTTTTGACTGGGGATTTTAATGAACTTATGGTGCTGGAGGTAGGACTCGAACCTACGAAGGTGTAACCCGAGAGATTTACAGTCTCTTGTCATTGCCGCTAGACTACTCCAGCATTGCTAGGTGATTGTTCGCACTTTGCCTAGCGCATTCCGATATTTGGCTCGCGCCAAGCATATCGTGAACAGGTTTATTATAACAAGGATAGATGGGATTATCAAGATTTATTTGGACTTTTTGTATTCTTGATATTTGTCGATCTTGTCGGTCTTACTTGCTTCAGTTTTGATAAGATCGATGATTTCCTGCTTGGTTTCTTCATCAGTTTCAGAAAAACCTGAGTAGGTTTTGTTGCCAATAATTATATATGGAACACCTTTTGGATTCTCGCCGAGGAATTTTCCAAAGCTTTTGAGAAAAGCTAGGTTATTTTTATCTTTCCAGACTTCAAAAGTATAGAGTGAGATCTTATCGCCAATCTCGGATTGTTTCTCGCCAAGAAATTCTGCGAGATGCTTGCAGTGTGGGCATCCGTCTCCCCAGAAGATATAGATATTGAGTTTATCTTTTGATGGTTTAATGTCGGCTTCGGTATTTTTGGCAAACTTAAAACTAGAGTTTTCGGACTCTTCAGCTTCTGAGTTTTTGGCGTTTGAGTTCTGGGAATTTTTGTCTGCGTTCTTAGAATTTTGGTTGGAGTTCTTTGATTTTTGGTTGGAGCTCTTGGCGGTCTGGGCGTGGGTGCTTTTGTTACTGGAATTATTTTCTTGCTTGAAATTAAGACTGAGTGAATAGAGCATACCGCAAATGAGGCAGAAAACTGCGCCAGTGACGGCAAAAATTAGACGCTTTTTGGTTTTTGCAGCATTTGGAGTTTTAATATCAACTTTGATTTTTGGCTGATTAGTTTGCATTGAAGTATTTACCTGTATTATATAATTTACCATTATACTCGATATAGACAGAATAATTTCCGCGAAGTCCGTCTTTATTGATGTATTTTGTGGCCATGATGCCGTTTTGATTCTCGTCCTCGGTGAGAATATTGACGCAAAGTGCGGTGAGAGGGTTCTTGCTGATCTTAAGATTATAGAAATTAGTATTGAAATTACGATAGAGGGCGATTTTGACCTGGTCTTCACGCTTGAATTGTCCTGAGAAGACGAGGCGGTCTTCTTCGTTTTCTAGTGAGATTTTGTGAGATTTTAGGAATTCTTGGTCGATATCGGTATCGGTGATGACACCTTGTTTTTTGCCAGAGACTTCGGTGACGCCAAGGGTGCCGAGACGTTTAGCGTCGGTGAGAGAATAATCAACACCAGTATAGCCATCCATTTTCTCGACCCGATAGTTATTGGTTGGTGTTTTTATCTCAAAAATTATTTTGCCATCTTTAATTTCGACAGTGTCAGAAAGCAGTGTGACCTTCCCTTCAGTGAGTCCGGCTGGCTGATTGGATGGTTTACCGTCTGATTTGACAATACCTCCAGAATGGACGAGGTAGTGGTCTTTGCTAAGATAGTCGACATCGGAAATATATGGTGAATAGAAGTCGCTGCCGCGTTCTTTGCCGAATTGCCAGATTTGTTCAACCGTTTTCTGCTCGGCATTTATTTTGTAGAGTACCCCGCGTGAATAGGAGTTTGCTGCCTGAACATAGGAACTTGGATCTTTTGATTTATTATTGCCATTATCAAAGAGGAAGAGATATCCTTCTGGGGTAAGTTTGGCGGCGTGTTGAGACCATTGATATTCAAAGTTATCTCCGACAGGCTTTAAGAAATAATTTTGATATTCGGATGACCAATTGGTTGAGTCGCCGAATAACCAGTTAATTTTCTCAGTTGTATAATCGATGCTGGCGACAATGTCCTGATGACGACCAGAGAGGATGAGTGAATTGGTGTGCCGGTCATAATAAACTGAGTTATTGTGGAACCAGTCTTGCTTGGTCCAATTTTCACTTTTACCGTCATCGGTTTTGAGAATTTTCTTCAAATCGATGGTTTTTACGATATTGCCAGTTTTGCGATCAAGTTCTACTACGTAATCCTCGACGGTGTCATTGGAATTTTCAAAATTATTGGTGGCGACGATGAGATTGCCGTTTTGTAGTTCGAAATAATCGTGGTGATAGCCGCCGGGGAGTGAATATTCAGCATAGATTTTACCAAGTAAATCTATTTCATAAAGGCCGGTCATATAATATGGCGCGCTGAAAAGGCGCTCAGTACTGACTAGGAGATGGCCATTATTTAGTCTTGTGTTCTGCCAGAGTGCTGGGGTGGCTAAATACCAGCGGATGTCGCCATTAATGTCATAAGCGACCATCTTGTTATTTTTGGTGGCTGGGCTGAAGAAATAAAAATCGGAATTTAGTTCAGCTTTGTCTAGGTTGCTGACGCTTGCTTGAGGTAGGCCAGCTGGAAGTGGATCAGTCTTGATTTTGAATTCGCGATCAACTGTTTTGACTAAACTCTTGAGAACTATTTTATCCTCTTCTGAGAGATTTGAATCTAGTTTTTTCTCAATTGGCTCCTCATAGGCAATGTGAATTATGTTTTCGGTATCTGGGTATAATCCGTAAATTGGGAGGAAATGCTTTCTTGTCTTTTCGAACTGGTGAGAAATGGTGGTCTTTTCGTCTCGGCCCTTTATTGTAACGGTTGGAGAAACTTCGTTTTCGGTTTCAAAAATAAAAAGTGCGGTGAGAGGTGAATTTTTGTATGGATTCAGAATGATATTCGGATTTTCAATATCGAATCCTGCGGATGTGAAATCTTTCTCGTAGGTTTTTTGGTCTGAGATAAGGCTTTTTGTGGTTGCGATTAGGTCTGTATTTTCGCCACGACTACTGAGGTAGGCTAGACTAAAAACGAGCGAGACGAGCATCAGAAGGAAAAACATAAAATGAGCCGTAAAATGGGTTGGGCGTTTGAACGGGTGTGTGAGTCGCACTCGGATTTTGCGATTTTTTGCGGATTTTTGCTTGAGCCTTAATGAAATTTCTGAAATCGTTTCAGACTGCTTATTATCGGTATTTGATTTAACCATGACCACCTCCAGTTGTTTATATAATTTTAGCATAGAAAACGATGTAAGTGATTTTTATTCTTTTCTTCAAAAGTGCCGTGTGTACCTTGTACGCATAGGTCATTCGTCGAAATAAAAATAGAACATAAATGTTCTATTTGTTCTTTCACTCAAAAGAGCCGTGTGTACTTTTGTACACCCAACTCCATTCGTTCAAGCTTCTGGAAAAATAAATTTTTCCATAAGTTTTCACTCATGGAGCCGTGTGTATTTCATACGCATTGGCCATTCGTCGAAATAAAAATAGAACATAAATGTTCTATTTGTTCTTTCTCCTCATGGAGCCGTGTGTCGGCTCTGCCCCGACGACCTGCCGCTTACAAGGCGGCTGCTCTACTAACTGAGCTAACACGGCTTACTGTTTTATTCTACCAAAAATAAAAGCGGGATGCAAGGTCTAAAAAGACCTAAAACGTTATTGAATCATGCGTGGGCGCTTGTTAACGCGATGGGAAGACGAGGTTGTGGTGCTGAGTTTTTTGTCGCGCGAGGTAGTATTGCTGAGACTATTACCTTGATCTTTGACGATAGTAGGTTGCTTAATCATTGCAGATTGACTAGCGGCAACTGCGGGTCTAGTGGCTGGTGTTTTTGTTTTTGCGGCAGCAGAATTAGTGGTTTTACTTAATGAGTTTATGGCAGCTTTCTTCAGCGCTTTGATTGGGGTGTTAGCGCGAGGATAAATGATTTTTGGTTGCGGCCTGGACATGCGGACTGGGGCGGTCTCTTTAATCTTCTTTTCTTTCTTCTTAGCTTTTTCTAGTTCTGCTTTTTTGAGCGCGTCGGCGGCAATTTGTTGCTCAATGCGAGCGGTGGTAATTTCGATATTTTCTTGATCGCCGGCTTCTTCATAAATTGTGAGAATCTGTCTTAAAGTGGTGGTTGATTTATCGAGATTATAAGCAGATTCAAGAGCTTCGATGGCGGATTTTTTGTGACCAAGTTTTTCTTCGGCTTTTGCGAGCGCAAGAAAGCGAGCAGGGACAGAGCTATCAAGTTTTAATGCTTGTTGAAAGGCCATGGTAGCTTTTTCAAAGGCACCTGTTTCAAGATAAATCAGCCCAACGTTATGTAATGACATTGGATTATTGTCGAGAGACTGCGCAATTTCAAAACATTCGATAGCTTCATCGTAATTTTGGGCTTTAGCATAAAGAATACCGAGACGGTTGTAGGCTGCTGCATTGGTTTCATCGAGCTTCAAGATGGTGAGCAGGGCTTTTTCGGCACGCAAGGTTTTACGACTATTCATACTATCCTTGGCGATGGTCCAAAGTTTTTTGATTTCTGCGTCGTATTTTTTTGTATTATCTTTATTTAACAATTTTCTAGAAGCAAGAACTGGCTCGAAGAAAGCGAGGAAAATTGCAAAACCTAGAATTAGTAATGCGCCTAACATATTGATTTATTTTACCATATTTGGGAGGGATTGAAAAATAGTATTTAGATGAGGTTTTTAGATGAGGTTTGCGACTAGTTGGAGTTTTTTGTTGCCGTTTCTCGCGATGTTATCATAAGCGGTGCTGAGGCCGTTGATTTTTTTAAGGAACTGCTGGTTTTTTGTTTTGAAGTAGGATTTATAGGCGAGTTCGATGGTGGTCTCAATAACTTTGAGAATATAAGACTTATCGGAGTCAGCTTCACCGTCAGTTTTTTTAGCTTCTTTCTTTGACAGCTCCTCTGCGAGAGTGAGAAGAGTAGATTTATCTGCGACTAATAGTTTTTTGGCATAATCCATTATTTCTGGGGAGACGGACGGTGGAATGGAAAGAGAGTTGGTCTTTTTGATATAAAAAAGCATGGAACGAGAGCGAATGGTTGGTAGAAGACGGGAAGGGTGAGTGGTGAGCATGATGATATGGATATGATTCCCCGGTTCTTCGGCGGTTTTGAGAATGGCATTGCTGGCAGAATCGGTGAGTTGTTCTGCGTATTTAATAATAAAATATAGCTCTTTGGTTTGTTTTGTGCCGGTTAGGGCAATCATCTCCCTGACATCATCGATGGAGATGAGAGAGCTCGGAGTTTCTGGGACGATTTTAATTGCCGGGCTCAAGGTTAGCTCGGTTTCGGGATCGATTACAAAAATTGTAGTGGAGAAGGTGTCGATGATGTTTTTTAGATTTGTGAGGCTTTCGAGGAACATATTTCCCTCTTAATCTTCAAAGATATTAAACTCTGGTGGGAGAGGGGCTTCAAAAGTTCGGCGGTCACTTTTAGGAATGGTGATTTCAAGCGCCTTAGCGTGTAGATAGAGACGATCGGTGGAGTCTGGCTTGGCGGAACCGTAGACGCGATCTCCTACGATAGGGGTGCCAAGATATTTGAGATGGACGCGGAGCTGATGCGTGCGACCGGTGGTTGGCTTCAATTCAATTAGTGAATAAGTCTTACCTTCTTTAAACTCAGTGCCGGTGAATCCTGTTTTTTCAAGGGCTTTACGGATTCTTTGAACGTCTTGATGGGTAAACTTTTGAGTTTTCAAAACTTGGTAATAAGTTTCAGATTCTTTGCCGCCAGCTTCAACGATGAAAGTGGTTGGGTGTTTGAGATTGCGTGCGATCGGGAGATTGATTACTGCATTGTCGAGTTTTGGACGACCTTCAACAATGGCGTAATAGGTTTTATGGGTTTTTCTATCCTGAAATTGTTTCCTAAGGAGAGTTTGGGTTTCTGGATTTTTAGCCAAAATTACAATGCCGCTTGTGTCGCGGTCAAGACGGTGTACGAGAAGTCCGTAATCTTCGAGGGTTGGTTCAAGACAATAGTCGCCTTTAGCCATGCTGAGTAAGCCGGCTGGTTTGTTGAAGACTACGACATTTTCATCCTCATAGATTGTGTCTGGTTTAACCTTTTTTGCCTCCTCCATTTTAGTCTCTGGATTGGTTAAGGCTTCTGGGAGTTTTAGTTCGATTTTTGATTCTTCACTTAGTGGAGTATTAGGTTTTGTGGAAGCTTTCCCATCAACAAGAACATAGCCAAGCTTAATAAAGTTTTGCAGTGTATTGCGATTAAATTCAGGATGGAGCTTGACAAGGGTGTGGTCGAGACGAATGCGGGGTTGCTTTTCGGATTTTTCGCTCAAAACGACATCGCCGTTGATGACGCGAGAGAGTGATGGTTTACTAAATTTTTTTCCAGTTCTTAACATTTATTATATTATAATATATTTTCTTAAATTTTCCAGTCGAGGCAAGTTTTATTCGAGGATCATCTTGATCATCTTAATCCCACAGCTTTTTGGACCTCAAATAGTTTCGCTTTGGCGACTTGATTTGCATAGTTCTCACCTTCGTTTAGAAGCTCGCGTACTGTTTCGTCTGGGATGGCATTGGCTTTTTCCTGGAAACTAGTGAGGAACTCGGAAACGGTGGCGGCTACGTGCTTCTTAAAATCACCATAACGAGTTTCGCCGGCCCAGGTTGCGATGACTTCCTGAAGTGGTTGATTTGAAAGAAGCGATTCGATCTGGAGTAGATTGGAAATACCTGGTTGATTAAACATATCAAACTGAATTTTGGCAAATGAATCAGTGGTGGCGGACATAATTTTCTTGGCGGCTTGAGCTGGAGTATCAGACATCATGATCTTGCTATTTTTGGCAGCGGCGGATTTACTCATTTTCTTGGTTGGATCCTGGAGGTCACGAATTCTTAGGCCAGATGGCGTGTTTTTGTCTTTATCACTGAAGGTATTGTTGAGAGTTTCCATGAATTTGACTTGTTCGCTAGTTTTTTCTGGAATAACAAAGATTTCACCATATTTGCGATTAAAACGTTCAGCAATATTGCGAGTTAATTCAATATGTTGGAACTGATCTTCACCGACCGGGATGTAGTTTGCACTATAAAGCAAGATGTCAGCAGCCATGAGGATTGGATAATTAAAAATACCAACATTGGTAGAGCTGTCGCCGTCATGGCTTTTTTCTTTGTATTGAGTCATGCGGAGTGCTTCTCCCATGGAAGTGTGACAATCGAGAATCCAGCAGAGTTCAGAATGGGCTGGGACATACGATTGACGATAAATATGAATATTGGAATTTAGTTCGAGTCCAGCTGCAAGATAGTATTTGAGCTCACGAATAGTGTTTTGCTCGAGATTACCTTCAACCTCGCTAATAATCGAGTGGAGGTCTGGAATAAAAATATTAATGTGATGAGTTTTTGAATATTTGTTGGCGAGGCGGACC
This sequence comes from Candidatus Saccharimonadota bacterium, assembly GCA_013332965.2. Taxonomy (GTDB): domain Bacteria; phylum Patescibacteriota; class Saccharimonadia; order Saccharimonadales; family Saccharimonadaceae; genus Nanosyncoccus. The sequence continues at coordinate 7,297 of JABCPR020000055.1, forward strand.
ATTGGGAGAAGCGCACCTAGGAAGTTGCCGAGGGTGATTTCGGTGTGAGTGCGAATGCCAGTAAGAATTGTTTTCATAATAAAATTATACTTCAAATGAGGGGTTATGCAAGTCGGGGGTCCGGAAAACTTTTTAGATTTGAGATTTAAAAAGGCCCCAGATGGGGCCTTAGGGGCGGAGTGAAAAGTGATTATTTCTGGTATTTCTCGTTGGTTTTGAAGATAAAGAAATCTTCATCGTAGTCGAGCTCATAATGATGTTCGTACTGGTCAATGTGCTCCTTAATTGCATCTGCAGGTGCTTCGTCTCCTTGGAAGGAAACCTCGAAGTTGTAGTTGCTGTTCGGCTTGCTGATGACTTTACAATAAGCGCCGAGACTTTCGAGACGGTATTTAAATCCGCCAACAGATTCTGCAGGTACATAAACACTTGCGATAAGTTCTACTGCCATGGCTTTTCCTCCTTTGAATGTACTCCCGCCTTTTTGGAGTATAGCACAAAAAAGACTTCTCGATGGAAGTCTTTTGTTTTTTTCTCTAGGATGGTGGAGTATAAGGGATTCAAACCCTTGACCTCAGCAATGCGAATGC
>JABCPR020000056.1 GCA_013332965.2 Candidatus Saccharimonadota bacterium
TGATTCACTACTTGAGTTTTTTGATTCCTCACCTGCCTTCTCTTCAGCAGCCTTCTTCGCCTCGTCCTCCGCCTTTTTCTTCTCTTCGTTTGCTTTTTCTTCTTCGGCAGCCTGTTCCGGCGTTGCCTTGCCACAAGCCACAAGCTCTGCTCGGTCCAAGATTCCATTCTGATCCACGTCTTCACACTGCCCCACATAAACCTCAACTGTAGGATTTATCGCGTCTTGATTGAAAGTTTCAGAATCAGGCGCCACAACTTCAGTTGTAATTGGTGAAATCGTCTTGTGTTTTAGACTTAGCTCATCCGGATTACCCAGCAAGGCGTTGGAGGCAAAAAATGCAGCAACCATCCCAATCGAAGCAATAATGATGATCGTAAAGATGTCTGATTGTTTCATTTTATTCCTCCTTCTCCTTATTTCTTGGTTGAGTTATTTGTATTATTTGTGGTTTTTGTATTGTTTGTGGTATTTGTTTTTGATGCTCCGTTCTTACTCGTACCGCCCGAGCCACCAGTTTTCTTCTTTTCCTCTTTTGCAGTGACAACCTCTGTCTTTTCCTGGACTGAAGTCTCCGCACTGTAATATGCTACACCCTGTGCTAATAATTCAAGTTTTGAGCTACCATCACTTGCGTTGCTCCCCCACTTAATTTGTGCAGAATTAATACTAAAGGCACGGATTGAGCGCTCGATATTTGAAATAATCGACATCGTCTCCGCCTCGTTTCTCTTCACGGTCAATGCAATTGGAATCGTTGAAACACCTTTGATTTTGCTCTGCTTATAATTGGTACCTGGCGATAATTGCTCAGGTTCAAAACCGGAAAGCAAGAAAATCTGATTTAGAGAGGCTAGTAAAGCTTCGTCATTTTTCTGTGCCGGCAAAGCATCTGGAATTACACGTAGCGCCGAACACATTTTCATCATTTTTAGGTTATATGATCGCTCATCATCCGAAGTAGATTTTGAGTATGCAGCCGTAAAATCAATCCGTTTATGATTATCATCATAGCACTGCTTCTGACTACTACGGCCAACCGACTCAAGATCCGTATTGTTTGCCATATTCACCATAACGTTGTAACGTAAAGTACCAGGAATAGTTGAAACATCAATCGACTGTGGATTACATTTTTCCAAATCCTTATCTGAAAACCTTCCATCTTTACTAGATGGCTTACAGATCCCCACGTTTTTAATTGCTAGATTATAGTTCGCAATTGATTCATCACGCTTACTAATTACCTTTGCGTTAAAACTCATATGCTTTAACAAATGGACCGACACCACAATACTTACACCAAGCACCAATGAGGCTCCTAGCACCGCCATCATCATTTGTTGCTGCAATTTACTAATCTTAAATCGCTTACCAACTGCTTTCGCTGCCATTATTTTTTACCCTCATTTCCTTTATTTGTGTCACCTGTCTGTTTTGTGCTCGTATTAATACACTCAGAGTCATCCGCACGACAATCTTTTGCTGCCGCCGCAAACATGCCCTTAATCTGTTGATATGAATCGGTCACATTCTGACCAGTAGGCCCGATCGTCATCACATGTTTTGTATTGTATGCGAAAATCACTGGATCAACTGCAAGTACCGCAGTAAAACGTAATACTAAGTTATTATTTGCATCACGTCCGTTCGAAGAATCTGTAATCTGTGTCCCTTCAGGCACCATCTTGCAATTATTTTCCGCACTCCACTTGATAGAGCTACCCTCATTCGTTGAAACTTCTTGACCACTATATTTAATACATTCACTTTCAAAATGTGGCACCCCAGAAATCTTCCCCTTCAAATCCATGCTTGGTTTGTAAACATAGTTTTTCACATTCTTAATCGTAGTAGTATCAGTCTCTACACCATTTTCGGTTGTGGTTTTTGTTTCAGAACTAGACTTCAGGTCATCGGCCACTCCATCTTCTGAAGTTTTCACTTCCGTGCCCTTACTCCAAATATCAAATTGTGGAGTACGCCAAATCTTTTCATCTGGCACTACAGTCTCTACCTTTGTCACTGTCTTCTTGGTAGCTTCTCCACCTTCCTTATCGCCAACCTGTCCAATTTGACCATTATTTAGATTCGTATTCGACACCGAAGAGTCAACCTTCTTATCGTCCGTTATTTTATTCTCCTCGGTCTGCGTCGTTGCATGATCATTTCGCCCCGGATCACAATCAGTCGTTCCACGCTTCCAAATCACATAGACATTACCATTGTCAGATAATAAATTACCATTCTCATCAGTTTCTCTAATGCAACGTGTTGGAATCAGATCTCCACTCGTCGTCACAAAGCGACCAAAATCGTACTTCATCATATTCACAGATTTCTTGAATGACTCAAGCACACGATAATCAATCTTTGGATCCTCGCCAGCATTTGCCTGTCCATCAAAATTCAAAGTCGATGTCTCGAGATTAACGTTCAGCTCTGACATCGTTATCGTATCAGCGCCGGTTGGGAAAAGATTTTTAAGAATTGGGAAGACCCTGGAAAGGACTGGACGGTTTTTATTAATCTCAGACAACTTCTTTAATTGATCCTGAATCGTCAAAAAATCCGGCAGCTCCTTATATGTCGTCACCTTATCGCTCAACTTATTAATATGGTCCTCCTGCCCAGAAATCATAAGATCTTGTGTACCCTTAATGCCACCAAGTATCGCTACTGTCGAAACCGAAGCAATCGAGACCGCAATACAAATGAAGAACACTAAGTTACGCATTTTCTGCATCTTAATCATCTGCAGCTTCACGTCTGGGACTAAGTTGACTTCATACTTTCCAGTCTGTCCCGTCATCATCGTATTATCGTTTTTATCACCGTCAAAAAGGCTCTTCACAAATGCTGGAATATCGGAAAAATTCATCGTCTTAAAATCAAATTTTTTCATTATTCATTACTCCTTTCCGCAAGTCCGATTGCCACCGCAAACTCCGACGCCACCGGCAAAAGCATTTGTTGTTGCGCTGGAGTCACCTTAACGTATTGCCATGGGTTGCCCTGCGTAGTCGCTACGCCAGTTTGCATCTCAATATACTCAGCCATAAACGGGATAATTCCCGAAAAACCAGAGAGCACAATTCCACCGACTTGCGCCCCCACATAGCGATTCTGGAAGAAACGCACCGACTTTGTCATCTCCATTGCAAATCCCTCAAGTGTCGATTTTAAGGCCTCAAAAACTTTACCCTCAAGCTTATCTTGTGCTAAACCGAATTTTAGAATAAACTGACGTGCCTGATCATCTCGCACTTTCAGAGAGTTTTCTACAGTTCTAACAAAACTTAGGAGTCCACCAGGAATTGAGCGCACCAATCTCGGAGATCCTTGATACATCACCACGAGGTCGGTCGAAGTCTCACCAAGATCAATAATCATCCTCGCATCCTGCACTCCAACTGGCGCCAAAGCTCTCACCATCGCAATCGGTTCTGGCTCCTGCGCAATCACATTAAGTCCTAACTGCTCTACGCTTTCCATTACCGACTCAGCATATGCATTATCAGTTGAAGATAATAAAATCTCAGCCTTTTTTGCGTCATTAGGACTAATCCCCAGCACGGCAAAATCAATTTTCGCCTCGTCAACCGACATCGGAACATATTGATCCGCCTCATATTTTACAGTCTGCGTCAATTCTCGTTGAGGAGCATTCGGCACTTCAATGATCGCCGTGTAAGTCTTTCTCGCTGGCAAACCAATCGCAATATTCTTAGTTTTAATTCCGGCCTGTTCCCTAGCTCCCAAAATAATTTCACCGAGTTTCCTTTTTCCGGTCTCCGAATCATCTTTTGTAATTTTCTGATCAACTGGCACATAGGCAAACTTATCCAAAGTCCACCCCTTCTCGGCATTACCAGAAAGCTGGATCATCCTGATCGAATTAGTACCAATATCCAACGCGAAGAAATCGCCCACTCCATGCAATAGACTCATACTATATATGATTATAGCACAAGCATTATAAAATCTGTAAAGACTTTTCTACCTTTCTAAACTCCAGCTTTGAAACTTCATCAAATCGCTTCAATTCCCCCTCTGCCTGAATCTCAAAGCTAGCTGGATGTTCAAAAATGTATTTTGAAGCAGACACTTCATCTCCACTCACTTTTCCAAAAATCCCCTTCAACATAAACCCACTCACCCCCAGAAAGCTACCCAATCTTGCGCATCGTACTAAAAATCTATTTCCAAGATAATATTCGCCTCCACCAAGAATCCTTGCCATAGTCGCACCATTCAATGCAATCAAGTCCGAAACTCCTCCCCAAAAAAATCTCGGCTCAAAAATCTTTGACCCTAAAATCTTACCATTAATATCAAGTGTTTCCATCCTAAATCTAAAGAACCACTGTTTTTTTCGATTTTCTACAAACCAAACAAATAAAATCCAAAGCGAGAATATCAAATTCTTTTTGCGCCTTCTCAATCTCTCTCGATTTTTCTTTTCATTAAAAATTTTGGTCGATTCCGCCAACATCCCCGCCGTAAAATAACACAAAGCATATCGAAAATGTTTCTCATTCACCAAGGCTTCCATCGCATACACTTTTTGGCCACGGGCTCGTTGCATAGTCCTTGCAATATCATTGAAATTTCCATAAGGAATCGAATAGAATTTTACCTTCTTCCCTGATAAAATTGCACCGTTCACCCCAATCGAAGCTGTACCATCTCCGCCAACAACCAGAATAATATCACCATCAAGTAAACAGCTCGCGAGCTTCTTCGCATTGTCATCAACATGTGTCGGCTGCACCTCATAACAAAACGTTGTAACATTTGAAACCAGTTTCTCCTCAAATATAAAACGGTTTAGCGGTTTTAAAATCTCGACTTCCGCTCGTTTTGCCTGGGTCGAACGCGGATTCAGTACCAGCACTAACCTCACTCGTCTTGCTTCCGATTCCTCCTGAAGCCTCTTTAAAAAATATTTCAATTCATCAAAAAAGCGGTTTTTCCTCAGCTCACGCCAAAAATCCTCACCGCTCTTCTTCATTTATATTAACCTATTCTAAAATTTAAATGCTAAATCCTACTCCGCCGCCCCCACTACCTACCAGCGTAAATTCCCCCAGGTAGCAAGAAGTTTGCGACCCCCCAGAACATTGCATAAACCACAAGCCCAATCACAATGTGAAAAATTCTCGTCTTCACTTTCATAATTACAGCAGGCTCATTTTTCGAAGTCATGTATAAATAACCACACCAAATAAAACCAACCGTTGCAGCTGCCCCAATTCCAAGAGTAAAGATATTAAGCACCATCCCGAGAACTGAAAAAATCCCTTCTTTAGCATCCACGGCATTACATTGCAGTACTGCCGTATCCACGCCACCACACTTCTTACCGGTTGACGACGCCTCACCTTCCGCAAATACAGGATTCATCGTCAAGAGCGCACCAAACGAAGTCATAAAAAGCATCATGAATACCCCCAAATAAGCTTGTATACGACTTAAAATCTTCTTCTTCATGACCTGATTATATCCTGTTTCCTCTTACCTTACTAGATATTATTAAAGTTTGCTAGCTATCAATGTATATACTCGTGTAATTTCTTCGTATCTTTATGCTTACGAAGCTTAGACAAAGCCTTTGCTTCAATCTGACGAATACGTTCCCTAGTTACCGCAAATTCCGCGCCCACTTCCTCAAGAGTATGTGGACGTCCGCCGCCAATTCCAAAACGAAGTTTGATCACTTTTTGCTCACGCTCCGAAAGCGATCCAAGAATTTCAGCAATCTGCTCTTTTAGCATCTGCGCTGCCGCTGCATCCTCAGGAGAGACTCTACCCTCATCTTCGATAAAATCACCAAGTACAGAATCCTCGTCTTCCCCATCATGACCAACTGCCGCATCAAGCGAAGCAATATCCTGCTTGATCTTCATTACGTAGTCGACTTTATCCGGCTCCATCCCCATTTCTTTAGCCACCTCTTCAGTAGTCGGCTCACGATTCAATTCGTTTGTCAATTTTCGAGTTGCACGCAAAACTTTATTAATGGTTTCCACCATGTGTACAGGAATACGAATCGTTCTTGCCTGATCAGCAATTGCGCGAGTGATCGCCTGACGAATCCACCAAGTAGCATAAGTTGAAAACTTGAATCCTTTATCCGGATCAAATTTCTCAACGGCGCGTAAAAGACCAGTATTTCCTTCCTGGATTAAATCCAGAAAATCAAGACCACGGCCAGAATAGCGTTTTGCAATTGACACTACGAGACGCATATTCGCCTCAACCATTTTATCTTTTGCCTTTTTCTCGCCCTTCACGATGCGATAGGCAAGGTCGGTTTCTTCTTCATTTGAGAGCAGTGGAATTTTTCCGATTTCCCTGAGATAAAGCCTGACCGAGTCATCAGCAAACTGATCCACGTTTTCCGCAGTGATCTCAAGATCTTCATCTGAGAGTTCATCATCCTCAGAAAGATCGTCTAATCCCGGCTCTTGCGGCCCAAAATCAGCATCACGAGGAGCAAATAATTCTTCATCATCATTCATTTTATTATTCTCATCCACAATACTCTTTACCATCACATCAATTTATAACATAAACTGTCAAATAAGACAAACTCTTACCCGTTTTAAAGATCTGATCATTACACAATAATCTAAATGGCACGATGTCTCATTAGATTGCGGAATAACCCGCGTACTCTATTTTTTGCCCCGGTCATAGTCGATGTAAAGTTCAGTACCAGACGTGACTCTTCAATATTAAACCTCTTCGAATAGTATTCAGTAAAATTAACCATCATCTGTCTCACCATATGACCCTGAAGCGATAGTTCTTCCTTTTCTTCTTTTGAAGGTGCATCTTCACCATGAGCCTGAAGTCGCTTATTAATCGCATCAACTTTTCTCTGAAGCTCAGTATAAACATAGGCACCCTCAAACTCCCTATCAGGCCCATTTAGCTCTCTAGCGCTACCTCTAAAGATATCATCGAGATTCAACTTGTCCATAGCCTGCCTAATCCTCTCGTTGTTTTCGTGTTGGATATCTTGCCCCTCAGGATTTAGATCTATGTCCGTCCTTGAAGATTCATAAATCTTCTTTCCCTTCATAAAGTCTCTATATTTAGTAGCATTATCCTTATCATAAAAACCAAGAATATAATCTTTCGCCAAATCACCAGACAGTACGTTCACTCTTCTTACTTCTGCCGATTTATCGATTTCATGAATCTCATGAGTGGGCACACTATCTACCTTATCGCCATTCTTACTATCCTTCATATCCGCAACAAGTTTCTTGTATTCTTCACTCTTCGCCGATTCATCTAATTTCTTTTCTGCATCATAAAAACTCTTCAA